>JBFFKS010000008.1:0-17442 GCA_041555275.1 Xianfuyuplasma sp.
AACACAATAATAGAAGTCATTTACTGACTTCTTTTTTTAAAAAAAAGCGGATTCTGACTCTTTGAAATACTTTATCAATAACCCTTTCAATTACAGTTTATCTTGGAACCAAGCTCATCTACTATGTAACTATTATGCTTCATTTTTGCTTGGATATATTATATGATATTATTAAAATTAAAACATAATTAAAAACTTCACAATTCTTTAATATTCATTGTATACAATTTAACAGGGTGATAAAAATGAAAATGAAAAAAGGACTAAGTTATGCCTTATTAAGTATTTCGATTGGATATCTGTTTTATAATTATTTTTTTACGGATTATAGTTTTGGTATGATGAATCATCATTATAGATATTTTGATGATTATTCAAGGAATATGTACTATTTAAACAGTATCTTGGTTTTTCTAGCATATACAGTAATAATTATTACAACTATACTTCTGTTTTCTACAAAAATAGTTTCAAAGGATAATTCTATGACGATATTAGATGAACGACTTTCACAAGGTGAAATTAGTATCGAGGAATATCGTCAAATAAAGTCTATTCTTAAAAATGAAAAATAGGAATAAAAGAAATTAATTATCACAGAAAATGCATCAAGGATTGTTAATTCAAAACTTAATTTACTTCTACATATTTCCTTAACATTTTAGTAGTATATTTTGATTTTGACAGGAGGAGTAATATGAAAAAAATAACCTTATTTGTAACATTATTAGTTGTAATATTTACGCTAAGCTCATGTTCAAAAAATACTGATCTAGCAAGTGTCGGATTAGATGGAATGAGTGCGAAAGAGATATTGATGGGTGTTGCAGATAGAAGCATAGTAGTAGATGGTTTTGGGCTTTCTGTTAATGACGATGAGCTAGTTGTAATATTAGAGGATACAAGAGTATCAGTTGCTATGCCTGATGATGAGTTTTATTTATCAGTAGCACCGTATACTGAATCTACACACGAATGTACATTTCATAGTGCTACAGGTTGTAGAGGTGAAATGAAACAAGAAGAGTTTCACGTTGAATTTATTGATTTAGATGGAAATATCATTATTTCAGAAAATATGATGTCATTAAGTAATGGATTTATTGATTTATGGTTACCACGAGATATCGAGGGAACACTAACGATCACACAAGGCGAATTAACAGTATCAAAATTGATTTCAACTGAAGCCGGAGAACCTACTTGTGAGACAACGATGCAATTAAAATGATTAAAATTATCGTAACAAATATGGCTTGTGGTCATTGTCAACTCAAGATCAATGCGGAACTAGAAGCGAATAACTACAAAGTAATCAATATTGATATGGATAAAAACTCAATTCTTATCGATACAGATAGTAACCAATTAAATAAAATAAAAAGAATTTTAGATAGCATCAATTATGTAGTTGATGGTAATAGTCCTGTATTGGATATTGTAGAACATACAATATGGGATGATAAACTAGATGATGACTCAAATTATGAGATTTTATCAACTTACTTGTTAAATAATGAAATTAATATTGTTGGGTTTAATGATGAAGATTTCGGAGTTGTTATATTGTGTACTATAGCTCAGTTAAATGAGATAGTAGAATATATAAATCAAATGTAATAAAAAAATGGTAACAAAATCTTTGCTGGATGCTTTCCCCTTTCCCCCCCTTTTCCCCTAATATTTTTATCATCCAGCAAAGTGTTATCAACAATAAAAGGAGCGAACTATGGAAAAAGAAGTATTATGCTGTTGTCACAATGTAACACTTGAGGATGTAAAAGAGCAAATCACCTTAGGTGTAAATAATTTTGAAGACTTGCAAGAAGTAACTAAAATTGGAACAGATTGTCCACCATGTAAAGAAAAAAACGAAGAGCTATTTAAAAAACTATTAAATGAAGAAACAAATAAGTAAAGACTTTTAATAGCCACTTTGATCATTTTCAATATGTGTTTTAGTTTTAATAGGTGGGAACGTTATGTCCCATTTTTTCAATCTAGTGCATATTTTACAAGGAGAATAAAAAAAGAATAATGATAAATTTATCATTATTCTTTTTTGTTTTACTCACCGCTATTTCCATAATTTGAAAGAACTCGTGCACTTGGATCGTCTACATTACATCCTTTCCAAGTTTTATTTGGCATCCAATAATCAGTCACTAGATGGCTATGATTTGTATAGAAACGCTCAAATACGTCGCGATATAATAATGCTTCTTTACTAAGCGGTACTGGGTGATACTTCATTTTTGTGGTTTGAAACTCTTTATCAGTATAAATTGTTTCTGCATATTCTTTAAGAAAATCTACCATGCTATGACCAACTGCATCACTAAAAGCAGCTTTATCCCGATATAGAATTGAGTTTGGTAAAAAGTCTCCTTCAAATGATTTTCGTAACAGGAATTTTCCCATACTGTATTTATTCATTTTGAATAATGGAGATATTCTTAAAACATAAGAAACAAAATCTAAATCAGCAAAAGGAACACGAGCTTCTAAACTATTACTAGCTAAGCAACGATCAGCACGAAGAACATCATACATATATAATTCGCGCATTCGTTTGATACTTTCCTCTTGAAAAGCCTCTGGAGTAGGTGCAAAATCGGTATACTTGTAACCAAATAATTCATCACTAACTTCTCCTGTTAAGAGTACTTTGATGTCTGTATTATCTCTTATATATTTACTTAGTAAATACATTCCTATACTAGCTCTAATTGTAGTAATATCATATGTTTCAAGAGCATATATTACCTTTTCAATTGATGATAGTACTTCGTTCTTCGTCATTCGCACCTCTGTGTGAATAGTACCTAAATAGTCTGAAACTTGTTTGGCATATTTTAAATCAATCGGATCCGTTTCCATACCAATACTGAAGGTCCTTATCGGTTCTTTTAAATACATACTCGCAATTGAACAAACCAAGCTTGAATCCAATCCACCACTTAATAAAAACCCCATAGGTGCATCACTATCAAGTCTTTTCACGACACCATTAACAAGTTTTGTTTGAATGTTTTCTATGATTTTATGAAACATATGATCATGGTATTCTGTAATATTATAAAGCTGATGATATTGGGTAAATGTTCCGTTATGATAAATAAATCCTGGAGGAAATGGAAAGACCTTGTCCACTTGGCCAATAATTGCTTTTACTTCACTAGCAAATATGATCTCCCCATCATTTTTATGATAACCATAGAATAATGGACGAATACCGATAGGATCTCGAGACGCGATTAACATATCGTGTTCTTGATCATATAAAACAATCGCAAATTCAGCATCCAAATATTGAAACATGTAAAGCCCAAACTCTTGATATAAAGGAATTAATATTTCACAGTCGCTTGATCCTTGAAATGGGAATTGAGACAATTGGCTTTTTATATCTTTATAGTTATATATTTCTGCATTGGCGACAACTGTGCATCCTTCATATTGAAAAGGCTGCATCCCACTATTGTCTAGATCCATAATTGCTAAACGGTGAAACGAAAATTGAAAACCATTTGTCTCTATTACCTGTTGTTGATCTGGACCACGTTTATCTAATGTCTTCGCATTGGTTAAAGCATCTTTGTCTTTTGAAGCTGATACAATAATTCCACACATATAATTCACTCTCCTTTGGGTAAATAAAAACAGTATTCTCCTATATAAAGGGACGAATACTGTCTTAATCCGCGGTGCCACCCATTTTGCTATTGCTAGCCACTTTTCTTTCTATCAAAAGAATGTAGTACGATAACGGTCTACCACCGGCCAATTTTACTATGATTTCAAACGGCAACTCCTAGGTGTTATTCAAATGCATCTTATTATCTAGCTTTCACCACCCTAGACTCGCTTCTAACAGGGATACAATTTACTTGTCCTACTCATCGTTTTTAAGCGCTTAAATATGCCTCTTTTACTTTTTCATTGTTCATTAATTCTTTTGCTGAACCACTTGCAATAATTTTTCCAGTTTCAAGAACATATCCTTTATCAGAAATATGCAATGCTCGATTGGCATTTTGCTCTACCAGTAAAATTGTTGTTCCGGTTTTGTTGATATCTTCAATAATACTAAAAATCTCATGAACTAAAATTGGAGCTAATCCCATAGAGGGTTCATCCAATAGTAAGATTTTGGGATGACTCATTAACGCTCGACCCATCGCCAACATTTGTTGTTCACCACCAGATAATGTACCAGCGGTTTGATTTCTTCGTTCTTCTAGTCGTGGGAATCGTTTGAATATGGTTGCCAAATCACTTTTTATACCATCTTTGTCTTTGCGATGATATGCACCCATCTCTAGATTTTCAATTACGGATAAACCAGGAAATACTCTTCGTCCTTCAGGAACATGAGAAATACCCATATGGACAATTTGATGAGGTTGGTAATTACTCATTGGGTTTCCTAAAAATAAGATGTCTCCCTCAGTTTGATTTAGTATCTGTGATATGGTTTTTAAAATAGTGGTTTTTCCAGCTCCATTTGAACCGATTAAAGTCACGATTTCACCTTCATTAACTGTGAAACTCACTCCTTTGATCGCATGGATTGCTCCATAGTGAACATGAAGATTTTTAACTTCTAACATTTTATTCACCTAAGTAAGCCTTGATGACATCAGGATTTCTTCTGATTTCACTAGGTTTCCCTTTCGCAATGATTTTACCATAATCAATAACCACAATTCTTTCACAAATACCCATAACTAATTTCATATCATGTTCAATCAATAATATTGAAATTTTAAATTTTGTTTTTAATAATTTAATCGTTTCCATTAATTCCTCAGTTTCTTGAGGATTCATCCCCGCTGCTGGTTCATCCAATAATAATATTGAAGGATTTGTTGCGAGTGCACGTGCAATCTCTAATTTTCGTTGTTTACCATACGGTAAATTCTTTGCTAGTTCATCCTTAAAGCCATCTAAATCAAATACTTTGAGTAAGTCAATAGCTACTTGATCTGCAATAGCTTCTTCATCTTTATATTTTCTTGTATTGAGGATACTTGCAAAAAAACCATATGTCATTCGATTATGATAAGCTATTTTAAGGTTATTAAGAACTGACATATTTTTAAATAACCGAATATTTTGGAATGTACGACTACTTCCTAACATTACAATTTCATTTGGTTTATGTCCTTTTGTATCAACACCATTTAAGTAAATACTACCTTCAGTAGGTGTATAGACACCAGTAAGTAAATTGAAGATTGTTGTTTTTCCTGCACCATTTGGTCCAATTAAGCCTACCAACTCATTATCTTCAACACTGATTTCAAATTGATCTACAGCCTTTAATCCACCAAAATTAATGCTCAAATCTTTCACTTCTAATATAGCCATCAAGAATCACTTCCCTTCGAACTTGGTTCTTTGTATACACCAAAGATTCTTTTGAATAAACGAGGGATATTAAATTCTTTTGTACCCATTAGTCCTTGTGGTCTAAATAACATAATGATGATTAATAATGTTGAATATAATAAGTATCTATACTGTGAAAAATCACGCAATAGTTCTGGCATCGCTACCAATACAATTGAAGCAACAATACTACCAGATAAACTACCCATTCCACCAAGTACTACAATCACAAAAATTTCAACTGATTTTAAGAAGTTAAAAGTTGTTGGAGCGATAAATCCAATCGAGAATGCAAAAATACTACCACCGACTCCTGCAAACATCGATGCAACGACAAAACCAGTTAGTTTATATCTTGTAATATTAATACCAACACTTTCACTAGCAATTTCATCTTCACGAATAGATAAAATGGCACGACCATGTCTTGAATTCATAAATAAGAAAATTAATGTAACAACTACGACAGTTGTCCAAAATGCAATAGGAAATGTCATGATTCTTGGAATCCCATATAATCCTTGTGCACCATTGGTAAGCCCTTTTAAATTGGTGATAATGGTTTTCACCATTTCACCAAACCCTAAGGTCATAATTCCTAAATAATCTCCACGCAAACGAAGTGCAGGAGCACCAATGATTAAACCTGCGACACCAGCAGTAACAATTGCACCAGCAGTTGAAACTAAGAATAGTACAAAGCCATTTGCTATAGCATCTTCTAAACCAATCGCAATTAATGATGCTGTATAGGCACCAATACCCATAAAAGCAGCATGACCTAAATGCAATTGTCCTAAGAATCCGGTTGCGACATTTAAACTGGTTGACATGATAATCATAACCAGTACCAAAATCATTAAGTTTGAAATGTAACGATTTACAGCACCCGTTGAAACCAATGTAAATAATATGATAAATATAACTGCGACAACAATATAATTAATTAACGTTGGACCATATAATGCACGTCTTATTTTTTCAATATTATGCTTCATAATTACACCTTCTCCTTGACATTTTTACCAAGTAATCCAGAAGGTTTAAATAGTAAGATTACAATCAACAAACCAAAGACAATTGCATCTACCCATTTACTTGAAATATAGGCTTTTACCATGGTTTCAATAATGCCAATTAGGTATCCACCAATCATTGCTCCAGTGATATTTCCAATACCACCAAATACAGCTGCAATAAAAGCTTTTAATCCAGGCATTACGCCCAATGTAGGTTCTACATTGGAATATGCCATTGCATAGAATATACCACCTAAAGCACCGAGTGCGCTACCAATTGCGAAAGTTAGGGAAATTATTTTATTGACGTTAATTCCCATTAAAATCGCAGCTTCTTTATCTTGTGATACTGCACGCATTGCTTTACCTGGTTTTGTTTTACGAACAAATAAAGTTAGAACAACCATAAAGAAAATTGATAATCCTATTGTTAATAAGGTTAGTAACGATATGTTATAACCTAAAATTACCACAGGTTCAGTAGAAACCAGTGGATGCATTACTTTTGGAGTAGCTCCAAAAATTAATTGTGCTAAATTTTGCAAAAATAAGCTCATCCCAATAGCGGTTATTAGTGCACTAATCCGTGGTGCAGTACGTAATTTTTTATAGGCAATTCGTTCAATTAACATACCCATTAAAGCCGCAAAAACCATCGCTATTACGATGATTGCGACAAATGGTAATTCAAACGGCATCATATATGCAAAGATAAATGCAAAATATGATCCAAACATCATAATTTCACCGTGTGCAAAGTTGATCAAACGAATAATTCCATACACCATTGTGTATCCTATAGCAACTAGAGCATAAATACTTCCTGTGTTTAATCCATTAATAAGTTGATTAATAAACAGTTCCATAAGGTCACCTCGAAAGAATATATAGATAGGGAAGATGTCTCTTCCCTATCGGTTTAGTCTATTATTTTTTTTATGTAGTTATTACAAATTACGATGCGTCTATTTTAGTTTCTACTACGTGAATACCCTCTACAACTTTAATAATTGTAATTGATTTGATTGGATCACCATTACTATCAAATTTTATTGATCCAGTTACAGCGTTTTGATAATCAAGAGCGGTTAAAGCAGCAACTACTGCTTCATAATCTGTGCTTCCTGCATCTTCCATAGCAGCAGCCATAGCATATACAGCATCATATGCTAATGCAGCAAGTGCATTTGGAGCTTCACCATATTCTTCTGTGTAGTTTGCTACAAAGTCTTGAATAACTTCAGATTCATCAGTTTTAGCGTAGTGATTAGCGAAATAGTTACCTTCAGCTACTGCTGCGTAATCTGCTTCGATTCCATCCCATCCGTCTCCACCAATAAATGGCATTTCTAATCCTAATGCATCTGCTTGAGTTAAGGCTTTACCAACTTCAGCAACATATGCAGGTAAGAATACTGCATCGTATCCACCACTTTTAATGTTGGTTAAGATTGCACTATAATCATCATCTGTTGCTCCGAATTCGAATGCAGTGTAGCTTAAGCTTCTCGCATCAAATTCATCCATGAATGCTTGAGCTAAACCTTGGCTATATGCATCATCACGGTTATACATAACTGCAACATTAGTCGCACTTAATGAATCTGCTGCGAATACAGCAGCAACACTACCTTGGTAACTATCTGTATAACAAGCTCTAAATACGTTAGCCGCATTTAATGTAACATCTGGATTTGTTGCAGTAGGTGATAAGACAGGCATACCATCTTCTACAGCTAATTGTTTTACTGCAAGTGTTACTCCACTAAAAGTCCCACCGATCAAAGCATTCACTTCGTCTTGATCTCTTAAACGGTTATATGCATTAACACCTTCAGTTGCTTCACCTTTACTGTCATATGCAATAATTTCTAGTGTTTTCCCTAATACTCCACCATCAGCATTTAATTCAGCTGCAGCTAGTTTTGCTCCATTTTCAACAGCAATACCATACATTGAATAATCTCCAGTTAGTGGTCCAATAACGCCGAATTTCACGGTATCTTCTTTTGCTCCACAAGCACTCAATAGTACTGCTAAAACAAGAGTTGATATAATAGTTAAAATTTTCTTCATAAGTCTCTCTCTCCTTTTTTAAAAATGAATTTTGTCAAAATCATACTACAAGGAGCTAAAGTATACAACCTGTTTTCATAGTGTAAACGCTTATATGTTTATGAAAATGTTTTCATAGTTGAAAAATGTTTAATTGTGTAATATTTAGTAGGGGTGTATCATCTAGGTATCAGCTAAATAATAACTGATAACCCTTTAGTCTTTGTATCAAATCTTATTCATGTGATATTGTGTATAGAAGTTTTACTGGATTGATACTATGAATTCACAAACACCTAAATAATAACGAAATATTGGAAAAACGATTTAAATAACACGCAAATCAAGTATTTCGAAAACTAGATTTATATGATATAATAAATAGTCGAATTAGAGAGGTATCCTTATGAAGAAGACAATATATGATGTTGCAAATGCACTTGGAGTTGCTCCAAGTACCGTATCAAAAGCGCTGAACAACGCGCCAGGTGTAAGTGCAAAAATGAGAAGAAAAGTACAAAAATATGCGAGTGAGATTCGCTATTTTCCAAATGCAACGGCTTCAAAACTGAAGACGAAAAAATCATACGCTATCGGAATTGTATTCTCAGAACAATTGAATATTGGACTAGAACATAACTTTTTTTCACGCATTTTACAAGCGTTCAAAACATATGTTGAAAAAGAAGGATATGAAATATCTTTCGTGATTTCAAATTATGCAAAACAAGATATTACGTATTTAGAGTTTTGTGTTCAAAAAAATATATCAGGAGTTTTAATTTTAGCCTGTTTACCTGATGATCCACATATCACCGAACTAATCAATAGTTCTGTACATTGTGTTTCAACAGACACATATAGTGATAATCTATTCACAGTTATGAGTGACAATCGTACGGGAGCAGCACTCGCAGTTCGTTTCTTCGTTGAACGAGGACATACTAGAGTCGCATATATTAGTGGTCCAAAAGAAGCTATAGCTTGTAGAGAAAGAGAAGAAGGATATCGTAATGAACTAATTTCTCAGGGATTACAAGTAGATGAAAATCTAATTATTGAATCAAAGGAATTTTCTTTTGAACATGGACATGAAGCTGCATATAGGTTTATGGAATTGGATTCATACCCTAGTGCTGTATTTGTAGCTTCAGATGAAATTGCCATGGGATTTACTAAATGTTTGCGTTCCAACGGTCTCCGTATTCCTCAAGATGTTCAAATAATTGGGTTTGATGACATACCTTTCGTACAATATTTTGAACCAAGTTTATCGACATTGAGACAAAATACAACTGAGTTAGGCGTCTCTGCTGCAAAGAAATTAATTGATTTGATGGATGCTGCAACAGAAGAAAAAACTGGCGTAAAATACATACCAGTTGAGTTAATCGAACGTGAATCGACAAAATAAGTGGGAAACCACTTTTTTTTGTATAAAAACAATCGAAAACATTCAATTTACAGAAACCGGTTTTTGTTGTATAATTAGTTTATTCGTAAAAAATAATTGATTCTAAAAAGTACTGGAGTATAACATATGAAAACTAAATTAAATCTTAATAGTGATGGTAGTTTCAGAGTAACAGGGGTTAACAACTTGAATTACCTGTATTTTCCATTAACCAATCATTACGGAATGAAGAGTGCAATAACCCCGAAAATGTCAGGAGATGCCAAAGTAGATCAGGACGGTTTCATATTACTGCCTACTTCAATAGAGGATTTGCATAGTTCTTTGGCACAACGAAATGTATATTTCAGAGTAAATGATTCTTATACTTGGTCGATAACAGGAAACACAGCATATCAAACATTACAACCTGATCAAGTAACCCTTGATGCAAGATTTTTGTGTCATACAATCACTCGCAAGAGTAATGATTTTGAATGTGTCATTGAGAGCTTTGTTCCTTATGATAATTACTATCAAGAATTACACAAGATTACATTTAAAAATACCACGGATAAACCCATCGATATTAAACCTGTTGTAAGTGTGCCAATACATAGTAGAAGCGCTGATAATTTACGTGATCATAGACATGTTACAGCTTTGTTCAATCGATTTGAAGTAGGAAAAAACAGTTTGATAAATACGCCTACCTTTTCCTTCGATGAACGAGGTCATAATTTAAATAAAAGACAATACGGAGTATCCGTTAGTGCCAATTTTAAAGTAAAACATTTTTGGCCAATTTTAGAAGAGTTTGTTGGTGAGGGTGGAAGTTTGTTAGATCCTCTTACTGTAAGAGAAAATAGATTAAACGACTACAAAATAGGAGATGTTGTTACTGGATACGAAATGACTGGTGCCTTTGAACACCATGAAGTCACATTGTTACCACAAGAATCACTTAGTTTTGTAGTTTCAATCTTTATGAATGAGACACCCCAATCCGATGAGAGACAAACAAATGTAGATGAAGCATTGTTCGATACATTGAAGGATACAACCATTCAAAAGTGGGACGATGAGCTATCTAGTTTGAAAATAACTTTCGGAAACAAGGAATTAGACGGTTGGATAAAATGGACAACATTACAACCTATATTACGTCGTATATATGGATGTTCCTTCTTACCACACCATGATTATGGAAGAGGTGGAAAAGGGTGGAGAGATTTGTGGCAGGATTGTCTTGCTTTAATTTTAATGAACCCTACTGAAGTTCGTACCGTATTATACAACAACTTTTCTGGAGTGCGTATCGATGGCTCTAATGCAACAATAATTGGTGAAAAACCAGGTGAGTTTCTGGCTGATAGAAACAGCATTTCAAGAGTATGGATGGACCATGGTAGTTGGCCTTTCCTAACGACTAAATTATATATTGATAAAAGTGGAGATTATAATTTTCTACTAACCGAACAAAAATACTTCCATGATAAATTTACACATTACACAAAAAAAGTTAGAAAAGACTTCTCGTCGACATCAAACATTTTATCTACAACTGAAGATACTGTTTATTCAGGAACAATCCTAGAACACTTAATGATCCAAAACCTTGTGCCATATTATAATGTTGGTGAACACAACAATCTTCGACTAGAAGATGCTGATTGGAATGATGGTTTGGATATGGCTGGAGATAGAGGAGAATCTGTCGCATTTACTTCGCTTTATGGAAGTAATCTTATAGAGTTAAGTAATATGTTATTTAACCTACATAATTTTGGAATCAATACAATTGATGTGTTGGAAGAATTCAATATCCTACTACAAGACGTGGATGCTCAAGATGTTGATGCAAAACAACGTCAACTTCATTTATATTTCGATACAATCAGTAAGGGTATTACCGGTAAAAAGGTAGCATTAGATGTTGTGGAAGTAGCTCGTAATCTGAAGCAAAAAGGAGAACACCTATTACAACAAGTTCGTGAAAATGAATGGCTTGAAGGAACTCATGGAAGCTGGTTTAATGGATACTACGATGATGATGCCAATCAACTAGATGATGCCAATAAGGGGCATATGACTTTAACTGGGCAAGTATTTGCTATTTATAGTGGTAGTGCTACAGAGGAACAAACCAAATCTATTATCGATTCAGCAGACAAGCATTTATATGATCCTAGTGTTGGAGGGTATAGACTGAATACAAACTTCAATGAAATCAAAACAAATATGGGAAGATTATTTGGGTTCGCTTATGGTCACAAAGAAAATGGAGCTATGTTTAGTCATATGGCCGTAATGTATGCACATGCTTTATACAAACGAGGATTTGCACATGCTGGAAACAAAGTCATAGAAACTATTTTCAAACATTCTATGAATATCAACCAATCAAAAATCTATCCAGGAATTCCTGAGTATTTTGATCCAAAAGGACGTGGGATGTACAATTATCTTACCGGATCTGCAAGTTGGGTCATCTTAACAGAAGTTACTGAGGTATTTGGAATAAAAGGGAACTTTGGAGCAATCATTCTAGAACCAAAATTACTAAAATATCAGTTTAATAAGGACGGTATAGCATCTATTAAAACATTGATAATGAATCAATTAATTGAATTTATCTATGTTAACCCAGATGGTCTTGATTATGGTGAATACACAATTGATACCGTCATTAGTAATAATGAAACGTTGAAAACGAGACCAACAAAATACGGGGTTGAAATTACATCTAATATTGCATCTGACACCGTTTATATACATTTAAAAAAGAAAACGAAGGAGGTATAGAATGGAAAAGAAATTAGCCAAGTATGGATATATGTTCATCACACCATTTTTTCTTGTTTTTTTAGTGTTTAACCTTTATCCAATCTTCTACACACTTTACTTAAGTTTTACATTTTATAAGGGTATCGGGGATCCCGCTTGGATCGGATGGGAAAACTATAGTCGTGTATTAACCGATAAATTCTTCTGGGAAGCAATGGTGAACACTGTTCGTATTTGGGGTGTAAATATTGTTCTTCAGTTAGGATTGGCTTTTCTACTTGTTATGACATTCTCAGATCTTAAATATAAGATAAAGGGACTAAAAGCATTTAGAATTATCTTCTATTTACCAAATTTAATTGCAGCAACATCCGTTGCTTTAATATTTGTGAAGTTGTTAAATAGAGATTACGGTGTAATCAATACCATATTATTTGATTTGAATTTAATCACTGAATCAATTCCTTGGTTAGATCGTACTTTCCTAGCCCAACTATCAGTTTCTAATATTCAGACATGGATGTGGTTCGGAAATTCATTCATCTTATTTATGGCTGCCGTTCAAGCTGTTAACAAAGAAACAATTGAATCTGCAATCATTGATGGTGCGAACCGATTCCAAATTATGTCTTATATTAAATTACCACTTATTAAACCAATCTTAATTTATGTTATGATTACAGGGTTAATTGGTGGATTACAGTTATTTGACATACCATTATTGATTACAAATGGATTTGGAGCACCCGATAATTCCTTGAATACTGTGATCCTATATCTATTTAATCACGCATTCTTCTATCGAAACTATGGATATGCAGCTTCATTGGCGTTTGTATTATTTGTCGTCATTGTAATTATATCTATTCTATTCCTACTAGTAGTTAATCGCTCAAGCATTAAGGAATATTTAATAAAACGAAAAATTCAGAAAGAAGGGTTGAGCAATGGTTAAGAAAAAAAGAACTATGCTACCACGTGAACGTGCCAAACAAATTGCAGTTTACACAATGCTTTACACATTATTAGCTCTTCTAATTGCTGTTTGTCTTGTTCCCTTTGTTATGGTAATGATGAATGCAACACGAACTGGAGTAGCAATTCAAAGAGTAGGATTATCGTTAACTCCAGGTAATAATTTTATGAATAACTGGGAAGTTTTGAAAGACTTCGTAGATATTAGAAGTGGTTTTAAAAATTCCATCTTTGTTAGTACATCGATTACCGTGTTGTCTGGATATTTTTCAGCTTTAACTGCATACGGTTTCTATATTTATAAGTTTAAAGCGAACAAATACCTGTTCGCAATAATCATCGTATTTATGATGGTTCCAGCTCAATTAGCATTTTTAGGATATTATCGTTGGATGGTAACATTACGTCTTGTTGATACTCATGCTGCATTGATTATTCCTGCCATTGCATCTGTTGGAACAGTATTCTTCCTTCGTCAGTATGCATCAGGTACAATCAATAAAGAAGTAATCGAATCTGCACGTATTGATGGTGCAAGAGAAATATACATATTTCATAGAATAGGAATCCCGCTTATGATGCCAGGAATTGCTACCATGTCCATTTTTGCTTTCATCGGTTCATGGAACAACTATCTTGGTGCGAGAGTTATTCTTAGTTCTCCTGATAAATTTACTTTACCTCTCCAAATGGCTTTCCTTAAAGGGACGAAAGTCTGGTTTGAAAACCAAGGACCATTATATATGGGATTATTTATTTCAATCTTCCCGATTGTTATCATCTTCATCATATTCTCAAAATATCTTGTAGACAGTATTGCTGCAGGAGCTGTAAAAGGATAAATGAAATCTAACATATACAAAGGATTTATTCTGTTTGAAGCTTTGTTCAGCATTGTCATCACGAACATAGCATTTATAGGTCTATCTTTTTTGTCCATCCTTATACTGACACCTGTATTACTGGTTAGTACCTTTATTTGCATTCGAAGAGTATATCTATACAAAGAATATCAGGGAATAATATTTCGATTTATCTTTTCTGCAAAGGGTCGGATCATACGATCTTTTCAAGTACTCTATCCAGCATTACTGTTTCTAGCAGTATTGATTGCAAGTGTACTGTATTATAATCAAATTATGGATTACTACTTCAGCGATATGGTAATTTCTATAGTAATATTGATTCAATTATTAGTAATTTATCAAACCGTTGCAATTATTCTGTTATCAGCATTGTATTTAACCATAGACACCAAAATGCATGCACTTGATATTTACAAAGCTTCATTCCTGTTGTTCAATGCAAACCCTTTGAAAGGATTTCTTTCAATGATTTCGTTGATAGCAATGATTCTATTTATTGTTGAGATATCATGGTTTGGGTATTTAATATTTATTCCGCTCTCGTTGTTTGCATTCTACACCGTATTTAGTAAAACGTTTGAAACTAGAACTGTATAATAATGAAACCTTTTTCATCAAAGAATTTTTTTCACCTTACCACAGAATAAAGACATATTGAATTTTAAAATTCAGTATGTTTTTTTTATAAATACTAAAGGCCAAAAGAATATATAAATCAAAATATAAGAAACTCTATATTGCTACTATTTAAGCACCTAATCAGAGATTATTCTGGCATTCTAATAACTACTATTTCTTTTATATAGATTCCCATTACTTAGAATATTTGTCCATAATAAACCTAAGTAAGAGTACAAAAAAACCGATTTCTATTGAAACCGGTTTCAATGTAGTATATAATACTAATAGAAATACAAAATAGGAGGATTTGAAATTGAAAAAATTTTTATTAATCATTACTTTATTTACAGTATCATTAACTTTGGTTGGATGTAAAGACAACGGACCAGAGAAATTAGTTATTTGGTCATTTACTGATGAACTTGAAACGTCTGGAGATATTCAGTACTTCAAGGACAATTTCACAGGTGAAGGACAAAAATATGAAGGGTTGGAAGTAGAATTTGTTATCGTTCCAACTGCAGATTATTTAACAACTATCTTACCAGTTTTAGAATCGGGTGTAGGAGCTCCTGATGTATTCACAGGAGAACTAGATATGATTCAAAACTTCATGGAAGGTGGATATCTTGAAGATCTTCAAACATTAATGATGGATGATGAAGAACTTGATTATGATGCTACTAAAAATGACTTCCAAGATTATATTTGGGAATCAGGAGTAGATCCAGAAGATGGTATGCTTAAAGCATTATCATGGCAAGTAACTCCAGGGGCTATTTTCTTCAAAACAGATATGGCTGCATCAGTATGGGGAAGCGAAGCAGGATTCCCTGCAGATGAAACTGCTGCTGATTATAATCAACAAGTTTCAGATTGGATTAGTGCAAACAAATTTAATTCATTAGCGAATTTGGTTGTTTCTTCTCAAGAAGTTAAAGACTTCAATGCAAATTGGAGATTATTCCCTAATGATGACGCAATTCGTTTCTTTGCAAAAGGTAGCGATACAGCTTCTAGCTGGTTAGGAACAGATGGGAAAATTAGTTCTGCTAAATTAGAAGAACAAGAAGTATATATGGAAACAGTTGCTGGTATGTACGGTGATACTATTGCTACATCATTAACTGCAAATGTTGGTGAATGGTCTGGAGAATGGTTCGGCGGAATGGGTAAAGATTTCTCAGATGCTGAAGGTACTGTATACCAAACTATGGCATACTCACTTCCTACATGGGGATTATTCTATGTTATCGCTCCAAATGCTGAAAAAGTAGATGCAGATGGTAATACATGTATGTTACCTGAAAGCCCAACGGATGAAGAACAAGCTGCATTTGATGCATGCGAAGTAAAAGGTAACTGGGGAATGGCATCTGGTCCAAATAGCTACTATTGGGGTGGAACATACCTAGGAGTTAGAGCTGGTTCAAAAGCTACAGGACCTGCATATGATTTCGTTAGTTCAATGTTATTTGATACAGAAAGAATGACTGCAAGAGCAGCAAACGGAGATGTTTATTCTAGAATTTCAGTTATGGATACTATCAAAGCTGATTATGAAGGAAACCCAGTACTTGGTGGAATGAATCATTATGATAACTTCTTATCAGAAGCTGCAAAAATCTCATTTAGCAACGTAACAAAATATGATCGTCAATTAGATACTTTATTTGGTAAATATGTTACTTCATACAAAAAAGGTGAAAGTGGAGCTACTACAATTTCTGAAGCGTTCAATTCGTTCTACGAAGAGTTAGAGTTAACTTACAACGAAATTTACAAAACAAGTGGATTACATTACCAAAACTAATAATAATTATTTCCTCAATATAGAAGTCACCTTAATCAAGGTGACTTTTATATGTTTAGGTACAAATGAGGATTATTAAATTCTTAACAAGTTGTCAACCACATATAACATATAAAGGTGTACTATATGCATTATATTAATAATTATCAGAAATACTAGGGTATATTATGACAGTAATTTTATAAAGGTTGATGCATATATCATAGCTATTCTATTTCATCATATATTTATTTTTTTTATAAACTGCTTTATGCAGGATTTAAAAACTGTAATGTCATCAGAATTTATGCTATAATAATTACACAAAGTATTTTGTGTGAAGGAGTTGATTAAATGTCTAATAGTTTTAAGATAAAGAAAAAGAAGACAAAAGAAGAAATAGAAAAAACCAAAGAAGCAAAAGATTTAAAACATGGTGCTGATTTCTTGAAGAACAAACGAGAAAAAGGGACAATGGTAAGTAATTTTGCTGGTAAATCTTCAAAAGAATTTTCTAGAAAAAAAACATAAAAAACAGGA
>JBFFKS010000009.1:0-15402 GCA_041555275.1 Xianfuyuplasma sp.
ATAAGAAAATCTTTGCTGCTGTAGATCGTGGATCTTTTGGCGGATGGCAAATGGCAATTAAGGAACTTCTAGACAATAATATAAATCCAAACCTAGATTTACATAGTGTTTCTTTTGCAGGTACTGAGGAGGACGTTGTTTTAGGTGTACTCGATGGTACATATGATGCAGGAACCGTAAGAACTGGTATCCTTGAAAAGATGGCTGAAGAGGGCACAATAAATTTATCTGACTTTCATGTTATAAATCAGAATCAAGATGTTTCAGATTTTTTGGTTTCATCACAACTTTATCCTGAATGGGCATTTGCTAAAACAGAACATATATCAGAAGAATTAGGGCAAGAAGTTGCTTTGGCTTTACTGCAAATTCAGCCTGTAGATCTCGCTGCAGTATCCAGTGATACTGCCGGTTGGACAATTGCACATAATTATCAAGATGTAAATACAACCTTAAGATTATTATTGATTTCTCCATATGAAAATTACGGAGAAGTATCACTTCATAATTCACTATATCAAAACCGAGTATTCTTCATAATCATCCTGATAGCATTGTTTATTATTGTTTCGGTTATGCTCTGGATTTTCCATACGAGAAATGCATTGGTAGAAGCAACGAAGCGATCTAGAAAAATGCAGGATATTGCAATTGAAGCAAATGAAGCTAAAGGTGAGTTTTTAGCAAATATGTCACATGAGATTAGAACACCAATGAGTGCGATAATCGGATTATCAACATTGATTGATAATACCGAATTATCTGCTAGACAAAGAGACTATAATTATAGATTAAAAAGTTCAGCTATTAACTTGCTTGGTATTATTAACAATATTCTTGATTACTCAAAAATAGAAGCGAAAAAAATGAATATAGAAAATATTGAATTTAATTTAAACGATGTATTATATAACCTTTCAAATGTAGTTACATTGAGTGCCAATGAGAAAAACATTGAGTTTTTATATGACATTCAGCCAGGATTACCCAAACGTTTTTATGGAGATCCCTTGCGAATAGGACAAGTGTTAGTGAATATTGTATCCAACGCAATAAAATTTACAGAGAATGGACAAGTTATCCTAAGAATTCAATCGGATATAATTGATGATAAATTCCACTTAACATTCGTTGTAAAGGATTCAGGAATTGGGATGACAAAAGATCAAATTGATAAAATCACTAAACCATTTACTCAAGCTGATACATCATTTACTAGAAGGTATGGTGGAACAGGACTCGGACTTGCGATTTCTAGTCATTTCGTTCGTATTATGGGTGGTGTTTTATCCATTCATAGCGAAATGGGAGAAGGTAGTACATTTATCGTAAATTTACCTCTTGAAGCTACTACAGAAGAAAAACAACCAAAAGTAGTGCCTGAGAAATTAAATAATTTAAATATTTTGGTGATTGATGATAACCCAATTGCTTTAGAGATTCTAGGAGAAATCTGTTACACACTAGGATTCACAATTGAAACTGCTTCTACAGAAAAAGAAGTACTAACTAATCTTAAGAAGAAAAAGTTTAAACCAGATTTGGTAATTATGGACTATGCTATGCCTGATATTAACGGTATGGAAATGTTTAATCATCTAGATGAAAAAGATTTAATACCAAATGCTAAAAAGCTTTTAATGATTTCGCTCTATGATCACGAACAAATTATTCAAGAAGCCAATGAAGCCGGTATTTTCCACTTCATTGACAAACCAATCAACCCTTCATTCTTATTTGACACAATTGTTAGTATGTTTAGCAAAGAAGTCATAAAAGAAAAAGCCAAACCTAAAAATCCTAATCAAGTAGACTTAGTAAAACCAGGTACTTGTATTATTCTTGCAGAGGATAACTTAATTAACCAACAAATTATGAATGAATTACTTTCAAAAGAAGGATTCGAAGTTGTTATAGCAAATAATGGACAAGAAGTACTAGATATCTTAAAAGCAGGAATTAGAGATTATAAATTAATTTTGATGGACATTCAAATGCCAGTAATGAATGGTAGAGAAGCAACAATTGAAATTCGTAAGTCCGCTGCAAAATATCGCAATATACCAATCGTTGCAATGACTGCTCATGCCCTTGAAATTGAACGTAAAAAATCACTGGAAGCAGGGATGAATGACTTTCTTACAAAACCAGTGGAAATGACAAAACTATTCAATGTTTTATCTAAGTATATCGATATTGTTTCAGTCTCAATCAATCCTGAAAATTATGAAACACTGCAACTTGATTTTCTAGACACAGAAGCAGGGATAAACAATATGTTTGGAGATAAAGTATTATACATGGAAATTCTATATACATTTTTAACAGATTATAAGAATTTTCAAAAAGGTCTTCACTCCATGTTTAAAGAAGAAGATGATGAGGATTTGGTAATTGAAATACACACCATTAAAGGCCTTGCTGCAACGATAGGAGCAAAGAAACTACATCAGCTAGCATTGGACTTTGAAATGAAATTACGTGATTCTGACTTTGACTTTGATAGTTACAACGATTTCATGATGGAGTTCAGCTTAGTACTAAACAATCTTGAAAATTATTTTGAAGCAAATCCATTCAAAAAATCATAGTATATTTTCGTTGAATTTTTATACACTTTGAAAACACTAAATACTTGATTTTTGTATATCCTTATGATATTATACTAATGCATATGAGTTAGAGAGTGGGTCAAAACCCGCTCTTTTGTTTGATATAAAGGAGAAAAATATGGAGAAACTACAAACTGAATTAAAGAAAATTGTCGAAGAATTAGGATACTACTTATATGATGTTACATATAAAAAAGAACATGGTAATTTTGTTCTAAGAATCATGATTGAAAACGATACATATATTGATATTGATGACTGTATAAAAGTTAGTAAAGCAGTTTCTGCGTTGCTTGATGAAAAAGACCCAATTGAGGAAGCTTATAATCTTGAAGTAACAAGCCCAGGTGCAGAACGTGAATTACGTACAGATGCTGAAATTAAACGTGCAGTGGGTAAAGATGTGTATGTAGAAACAATTGAGCAAAAGATTTACGGAAAGCTAATATCATATAACAACAATGTTATAGAATTAAAACAAAAGAATAAGAGCATCACTAAAATAAACGATTTTGATGTTAGTTTTATTAGACTAGCAATCATCTTTTAGGAGGAAAGAACAATGATCAGTAAAGATTTCTTTAAAGCTTTAGAATTACTCGCAGATGAAAGAGGAATTGAAAAAGAGAAGATTTTAGACATTATGGGTAGAGGGATATTAAATGCCTATAAAAAAGTGCACTATACTAGTGATAATGCACGTATTGAATTTAATACAGACAAAAATGAAATTATTCTTTTCGCTGAATATACAGTGGTAAAAGAAGTAGAAAATCCAGGAGAAATTTCTCTAGTAGAAGCTCGTAAAAAACGTAAAACAATCAAAGTTGGAGATACAATCATTATGAAAGAATCTCCAAAAGAATTTGGTCGTATTGCTGTATCTAGTGCTAAACAAATCCTTACTCAAGGATTAAAACAACTTGAAAGAGAAAGATCATTTGAAATCTTCAAAGAGAGAGAAAATGAAATGATTAACACAGAAATTATTTCATTCAATAGAGATTTTGTTACATTGGATTTAGGTCAGAACATGGAAACCAGTCTACCTCGTAAAGAGTTACTGAAAAGTGATGAGGTTTATGAAGGAGCTAGATTGAGAGTTTATATTACAAAAGTTGAAATGACAACAAAAGGTCCTAAAGTATTTGTTTCAAGAACTGATAAAAACTTAGTAAAACGATTAATAGAACAAGTGTGTCCTGAAATTCATGATGGTACTGTTGAGATTATGGGGATTGCCCGTGATCCAGGAGATCGTTGTAAAATTGCAGTTTACTCACATGATGAAAATGTCGATCCAGTAGGAAGTGTTGTTGGATATAAAGGATCTCGTATTAAAGAAGTACTTGAATCTCTACAAGGTGAAAAAATCGATATTTACGAGTGGAGTAAAGATCCAATTGATTTAGTGCTTAACGCTCTAGAACCTGCAAAAGTAGTTGCAGTAAACCCAAATAAAAAGAAAAAACAAGCAATTGTTATTGTAAAAGATAAAGATTTAACTTCAGCAATCGGAGTCAAAGGTCAAAATGCTAAATTAGCTGCTCAATCTAGTGGTTGGAAAATTGAGATTAAATCAATTTCTCAAGCAAAAGAAGAAGGTATTAGATACCGTAGGGTAGATAGTGAAGAATAAAAAAGTACCACTTAGGAAATGCATTGTAAGTAATGAACAATTTCCTAAGCAAGAATTAGTACGAGTGGTTAAAAACAAAGAAGGCATTGTGAAAGTTGATCTTACCGGTAAATTAAATGGTCGTGGCGCTTACTTGAAAAAAGATATAAACGTAATTAAAAAGGCTATTAAAACAAAGAAATTAGATCGTCACTTAGACATCAAAATTCCTGATGAAATATATGAAGAATTACTTGGTTTGTTCGATGAATAAAGAAAAAGTTCTTAATTTAATTGGGTTAGCAGCACGAGCAAGAATGACTATATTAGGTGAAGAAATGGTTATTAAAGCAATTTCTAATAATCCTAAATCAATTGTATTTCTTGCAGAAGATTCTGGAAATAACATAAAGAAAAAGATAAGAAATAAAGCTAAAACATATAATTGTTACTTGGTAGAAGATTTTACTAGTAGTGAATTATCAAAAACTATTGGTAAACAAAACAGAAAAATTGTTTTAGTTACTGATAAGGGATTTATTAAAAAGTTTTTGGAATATATAAATTCCTAGAAAGAGGTGATTGTTGATGGCGAAAAAACACAACAAGAAAACAAAAGTAGTTGATTCAAGAGTATCTAATGTTCCTGTTGCTAATCAAGTGAAAAACGATGGTGTTTTATACTATAAACCTGATATGACTGTAGCTGAAGTTGCAGAAGGTTGTAATGTTAGAGTAAGTGAGATTATTAAGAAATTAATGATGTTAGGAATAATGGCAAATCAAACACAAAGCGTTGATCGTGAAACAATTGAAATAATAGCATTAGAATTAGGATATGAACTTGAAGATGAACAAATGACAGACCTAACGAGATTTGAAGATTTAGAAATCGTTGACAATGAAGAAGACTTATTGGAAAGACCTCCTGTAGTTACGATTATGGGACACGTAGATCATGGGAAAACAACATTATTAGATACTATTAGAAATAGCCGTGTTACTGAAGGTGAAGCTGGAGGTATCACACAACATATTGGTGCATACCAAGTAAAGAAAAATGGAAAACTAATTACATTTATTGATACACCAGGACATGCAGCATTTACTGAAATGAGAGCTCGTGGAGCACAAGTAACCGATATTACAATCCTTGTAGTCGCTGCCGATGATGGTGTTATGCCTCAAACAAGAGAAGCGATTGATCATGCAAAAGCGGCAGGAGTACCAATCATCGTTGCTGTTAATAAAATTGATAAAGCAGGTGTGAATCCTGATAAAGTTAAACAAGAGTTAACTGAATTTAACTTAGTTCCTGAAGAATGGGGAGGAGACACGATCTTCTGTAACCTTTCTGCCCTAACAGGAGAAGGAGTAGATAATTTACTTGAAATGATTCAATTAACAGCCGAAATGAATGAATATAAAGCAAATCCAAATCGTTTGGCTAGTGGTAATGTAATTGAGAGTAAGTTAGACAAAAGTCGTGGTCCAATTGCGACATTATTGGTTGCAAACGGTACACTAAAAGTTGGTGATGTTTTAGTAGCAGGTACTACATTTGGTAGAGTAAGAGCGATGACTGATGATTTAAAAGTTCGTTTGAATAATGCACTTCCAAGTAAAGCTGTGGAAGTTACTGGACTTAATGATGTACCACAAGCTGGAGACAGCTTTATGGTATTTGATGATGAAAGAAAAGCACGACTGATATCTGAGCAAAGAGCACATAGAGCTTGGGCATTAGAGCGTGGTGTAGGAAAAGCTGTGTCACTAGAGGACTTATTTAGTCAAATTAGTGAAGGAGACTTAAAGGAACTACGTATTATCATTAAAGGAGATACTCATGGTAGTATCGAAGCTTTAAAAGCATCTATTGAAAAGATTGAAGTAGAAGGTGCAAAAATTGATATCATTCGTAGTAGTGTTGGTACAATTACAGAAACAGATGTTACATTAGCACTTGCATCAAATGCAATTATAATGGGATTCAATGTTCGTCCGACATCTAAAGTAAGAGAACATGCAAAAGAACAAGGTGTTGACATTCGTTTATATAACATTATATACAAAGCACTTGAAGAAATCGAAGCTGCCTTAACGGGTATGTTAGATCCTGAATTTGAAGAAGTAGTAACAGGACAAGCAGTTGTTCGTGAGACATTTAAAATTAGTAAAGTTGGAACAATCGCAGGATGTTATGTTACAGATGGAACAATTGAAAGAAACAGTTTGGTACGTATCTTACGGGATGGAGTTGTAGCCTTTGAGGGTAAAATGTCTTCTTTGAAACGTTTCAAAGACGATGTTAAAGAAGTTAGAGAAGGATTTGAATGTGGTATTATGATTGAGAAGTTTAATGATATCAAAGAAGGAGATATCATTGAAGCATCTGTAGTTAGAGAGATTTCTCGAACTTGAGTAGTGTAGAAAGACTTCAAACCTTAATTCTTAGAACTCTAACTGAAATATACCGAAGAGACGTTAAAGATGATAGTATTGGTTTTTTAACAATCACAGATGTAAAATTGACAAATGACTTAAGTTACTTAACAATTTATTACACCATCTTAGGACAAGACGCAAAACGTGAAGCAGCTAAAAGAGCATTAGAAAGAAGTAGTGCTTATGTTCGAAAGCAATTGGCTCATAAAGTGAAAATGAGAAAAGTACCTGCGTTAAGATTTAAATATGATGAATCACTAGATTATGGGAACAAAATTGAAGAAGGACTTAAAAAAGTATTGAAATAATAAAAGCGCTCAATTGAGCGCTTTTTTTTGCTATCTAATATGGATCATCTTTGAATATGCTTTTTCCACTAGAATAATTTAGAATTGGACTATCTTCACTTTTTTTCTCTTTTTCAGCACTATGTTTTCTTTTTAAGAAAATTAATGTCTCATCGGAAATGACAACGCAGTTAGCTACCTTGTCCCAAACTGCTTGCCCATAGGGATCGTTAAATAAAAAGACAATGGATACTATTAAGACTACAAATTCTGTGAGTGAAAATAAACCACCAATAAATGGAATGGATGATAGAATACTCAAAACCAGCTGAAACCCATAACGTTTTACTAATGTAGAAAAATACACGTTACATCCATTTAACTCCACTATTCTAATGCCTGTTGCCATTTTTCCTAGTGTTCTACCTTTGGTGAAGTAAGGTAAAACTATCTCATATCCAATGATTGCTAGAACTGCATAAATTAATATTGGACCAAATATTTCATATACATTTGACTGTCGTGCAATACTATAATCTAAAGATGTTAGAAAAATAAAAAGTGGTATCATTAAAAGAAGTTCAACTACAATATCAATGACTCTCGACATTATTCTTGCTCCTGCATCTGCGTGACTTGTACCAACAGAAGCCTCTGGAATTGAGATGTATTGATTAAAACTATTTAATTCTTTGCTCATTAAATATCCCCCTTTGTATAAAAAATTACTGTCTTTATTATATCATATTGCTTATAAAAAAAAGACATGAATTTCATGTCTTTATACAAGTTGTGGATCTAAATTAACTTTTGGTTTGAACTGAATTCGTCTCATCATACCAAATCCAATAAATGCGATTAAAAGATTACTGATTAACATTGCATACCAAATCCCACTTGAACCTAGATCTGTAAATAACTTAAATGCATAGATAAATGGAATTCTAATCATCCACAGTCTAATTGTTCCTAGCCAGAATGTATACATTGTTTTACCGTTGCCGTTAAATGCACCAACATGAGCTTGGTAAATTGCCATGAGAGGCAATCCTGAGAATAGGAATAACATGTATGTTGTTGCTAAATCGAGTGCTGCAACATCTTCAGGAGCACCTAAGAATAAGCCAGCTGCCCAACCCCTAATCATAATACCGATAAGACTACCAACAATCATGATGACGACGGAAGCAATTAAGCCTTTTTGATAAGCTTCTTTCGCTCTTTCAGGATTTAAATTACCAATATTTTGTCCAATATATGCTGCCATCACTCCACCAATGGCCATCACTGGGTGTAAGAAAATACTACTGATTCTATTACCAGTACTGAAAGCTGCAACAGTTTCTGTACCATAGGAGAATATCACGATATTTAATACATAAAATCCAACAGCTGTTAGAGCCTGTCCCATTGATGCTGGTAAAGCGGTTGTTGTTAATTTTTTAATAATATCAAATTTTGGTTTTAGATATTTCAAACTTATTGTTATGCCATGTTTACTTCTAAACAATAAGTAGAAACCAAATGGCATAATTGCAATATTACCAATAACTGTCGCATATGCAGCACCAATAACTCCTAAATTCATATTGATTACAAATATCGGAGTAAGAATGACATTGATTACTATTGCAGATAAACCTAGTATAACTGGTGTTATTGTATCCCCACTAGATTGTCTAATTGCAGAGAATGCGAAGAAGATAAGTAGGAAAGTTAACTCGAATGAACGTATTTGTAAATATGCCGAACTATTTTCTAGAATGTATCCTTCTGCACCAACCATTTTCATTAATAATGGAGATAAAAAGTAAGATAAAACATTTAGTATAACCCCAATTACGGTAGCAATAAGAATTAACTGTGATGCATATTTTTTAGCTTCTTTATATAGGTTTGCACCTCTAAATTGAGATATTAAGGCAGTACCAGCGATGCTTAAACCAAATCCGATTGAAATATATACAAATGTAATTGGAAATGTAATTTGGATAGCAGCAATGCTTTCTTTTCCATAACTAGGTATTCTAGAAACATAATAGGTATCTACTAAATCATGTAATGTTCTTGCTAAATTGTTTAACATTAAGGGTAATGCTAAAAATAATAATCCCTTATAAATGTTATTATCTTTTAGAATTAAATACCTTCGTCTTTCGTCTTTGCTCATATGGTTCACCTTCTCACAATTAACAATTATATCACTATTAATTTGTATGTAAACAAAAAGCCACTATTTAGTGACTTTTTCTATTTTTGATTGTTTTTTTGAATATATCATAGAGTAAACACTAGGAACTAAGAAGATAGTGATTATCGTACTCGTAATCATCCCTCCCATGAATGTAATAGCCAGTGGTCTAAAGAAATTACCTCCAGAGATTAATAAAGGAATCAAGCCAAGGATTGTTGTTATACTCGTCAGCATGATAGCTCTGAATCTTAGGAATACTGCTTCCGTACAAGCATCTTTTACATCTTCCCCTTTTTGATGATTTCTTGTGATATACTCTACCAACAAAATACCAGTATTTACCGTAACCCCAATTAAACTAACCATACCTACAAGTGCTGTTGCTGTTATCGGTGAATTCATTATGATTAAGAATAAGAAACTACCAGTGAATGAAAGTGGAATAGTTAAGAATACGATAAGTGGTTTGACAAAATTGTTAAACTGGACAAACATGATAATGTAAATTAAGATAATTGCGATGATTGACGCTTTTATTAAATCACCACCAATTTCCTCAAACATTTCGTTTTCTCCACCATACGTTATCTTTACTTTTGATGTATCATAGGAATCTACAATATTTTCAACTTCATTTCTTAGTTCAACTACGTTACTAGTATCACTGAAATATAAATCAATATAGGTGACATTTGAATTGTTAAAACGATTGATTACTGAATAATCAGTGATTTGATTAACGGTGATGAATGTGCTTAAAGGTAAATCTAAATCTAAAACATCTGAATGCACACTCAATAGCAATATATCACTGATATCATCAATATCACTATTGATACTTAAGTTTGCTACTTGATCTGTATAAGTTGAAATATCAAGATCGTATCCGTTTAGGTTTATAGCGATTACTTGATCAATTTGGGCTTTCGTAATAAAATTAGAAGCCATTTCATCAAAATCATAGATTAAGAGGTATTTAGGACTTTTTATGTTGGAAATGATATTGTAACTTTTTACGGATTCAAGTTCAATGATCTCTGTGTAAATATCATTGCTTATTGCATCAATATCTTCAATTTCTTTGGCAGATATTGTGAGTCTTACTGGAGCGATAGGAGGACTTAATTCTAGTATATTAACTGTAATTTTAGCGGTATCTATCTCTTTTAAATCATCTTCTAACTCTTTAACGTAAGCTAACAAATCAGCTTCATTATAATCATTGTTGACATAAATCCGACCAAACTGAGTCAAATCCGAAATGATTTCAGCACTGAAGTGGAAATTAGGTAAGTCTCCACCAATGCTTGAAGAGTAGTTAAGAATGTGTGGATTCTCCACGAATGTATTGACGATTTCATTATGGAGTTGTTTTGTGGTTGTAATATCTCCTAAGGTATCACTTTCAAAATCAATATAAAATACACTTCGTTCATCATTTGGATATAAATCCAATGGTTGATTGGTGAAAGCGAGATATATAGATCCTCCTAATAAAACGATACTCACTACTATCCATACATAAGGTATCTTAATAGTAAACGCAATCATACGTTTAATACGGTCTTTGTGTTTGGATGTATATGTAATTTCTTTTTTAGATTTTTTTAAGAAAATGGTTGCAATAACCGGGCTTAAAATCATACTTACAATATAACTAAGTGATATTGTAATGATAACAGTTAGCGGCATACTAGAAACGATTTCTCCTAAGAAACCTGGCAACATTACCAACACGATAAATGCGGCAATCGTGGTTAATGTAGAACTAAGAATAGGAGCAAAATTATCGTGGATTCCTTTTTTAGCAGCTTCAATTCGATTAACACCTTGATCGATATAACTTTTAATTCCTTCAGTAATTACAATCTGATTATCTACTAAAATACCAATAGCGACTATTAAACCAACGATTGTTAATTTATGTAGTTGTAAGTGTGCTAAGTACAAAATCGCAATTGTTCCAAAAATAATTACAGGGATAGTAGCCACAATCAATAAACTGTTTCTAAATCCAATTCCAATTAATACAACTATCATAACGACACCAATTGCGATAAGTAAACTATAGAATACATTATTAATCTGAGCATTAACATAATCAGGTAAAAATAACATTTCGTCAATCGCTAAAGAAGCATTATCTTCGTCTCTAAGGAAGTTTTCTTTTGATTCAAGTATTTCATCACCCATCTTTGTAAAATCGATATCCTTTTCAAAGAAGACTGATATAAAGACTGCTTTGTTGTCATTGAACAAGTATTCTTTGTCAGATATGTTTGTAAAACTAATTTCACTAATATCTCCTAGTGTAATCTCAGGAGATATTGTGGGTATCTCTGGAATAATGATTAAGTCTGTTAGAGTACTTAAGTCATCATATTCAATCTTACCTGAAACACTGATTGTTCCATAAATAGTATTGATTCCACCTAGAGGTATGTTTAAAGAATTTGCATAAATAATATTATAGATATCAGTGATTGTTAAACCCAGCCCCTGTAATGTGGATGTATCTAAGGTTATCAAGACTTCTTCATCAAACGAGTATTGAACATTAACTGTTCCTACTTCATCTATTAACATAAGCTCATTTTTAAAATTATTGCTTATTTGTTTTAATTCCAATTCTGTTAATGAATCACTGTAAACGGCAAATAT
Source organism: Xianfuyuplasma sp. (assembly GCA_041555275.1). Taxonomy (GTDB): domain Bacteria; phylum Bacillota_I; class Bacilli_A; order Izemoplasmatales; family Izemoplasmataceae; genus Xianfuyuplasma. The sequence goes on from JBFFKS010000009.1 coordinate 11,818, forward strand.
CACATGAGGATCATCAAAGTTACTTCCGTAATCTATATTGGTGATATTGTCACTCAGCTCGAGTTCGTTTATTCTATTAAATATAATTTCACTAAGCCTATCTGGATCATCAGTATTATAACTATAAAGGACATATATCACTGTAAAATTGTCATAAACAAAACTTCTAACTTCAAGAACATCTTGGTAAGTTAGAATCATTTTTTCAATATCATAGACAATATTACTTTCGATTTCTGTCGCACTAACACCAGGGGCTGTAATGCTTAAAACCATATAAGGAGTATCGATTTCTGGCATTTCTTGTTTAGGGATTGCTACGTAACTGTAAATTCCATAAGCAAGTATTAATGTAAAAATTGTTACAACAAGTTTTCTTCTTGAGAACATGATTTCGAGTATTTTTTTCAAACAAATCCCTCCTAACTAAACACATATTTATATATGGAACATTTGTTTCATATCTACCTATATGTTATAATATGAGAAAGTATTAAACAATCATTATTGTTTTTATGAAACAAGGAGGGTTATAATGTATGAAAATGAGAAAGTAGATATGCGAGTAAAATATACAAGAGAGTGGACATTTGAAGCCTTAAATAAAATGCTTGAGTTAAAAGAATACAATAATATAAAGATTTCTGAGATTATTGAAAAAGCAGGGATAAGTCGAGCTACTTTCTATCGTAATTTTCAAAGTAAAGATGATGTAGTAAAACTTAAAGTAAAATTTTTGTTTAGCTCTTTTTATGATGATATGTATAGTTATTATAAACATAACACTCCATATGATGAGATTGCATTATTAGTCGCGTTTTTTAAAAAGATAGATGAAGAGGAAAAAGTAATAGATACAGTAATCAAAACGAATTTAGAATATTTAATGGTGGATGGAATTTTAGAAATAATCAATTATTATAAGGATCGTTTTTATGAATTAGTAAAAACGAATAAAAGAACAGAAGATTACACGATGGATATTGTTGCTTCTAGTACCTGGACATTATTATCAAGATGGCATAAATCTGGTAAGGTTGAATCATCAAAACAACTAGCAAAAATCTATCTAAGTGCATTTCGCAATGTATATATTGCTTTATTCAAAGACAGAGAACAAATTTAGGTGATTGCATGGATTTTAAAGAAAAACTAATAAATATTCCGAATAAACCGGGATCATATCAATTTAAAAATAAAGAGGGAATCGTTATTTATGTCGGTAAAGCAAAAGACTTAAAAAAACGTGTTTCTTCTTATTTCAGTGGGTCTCATGATATGAAAACATCAAGGTTAGTTATGAATATATCAGATATAGAATACATTATCACTAGTAGTGAATTAGATGCATTGTTACTTGAATTAAATCTAATAAAAAAATATAATCCTAGATATAATATATTATTAACAGATGATAAAACTTACCCTTATATAGAGATAACGAGTGAGAAACATCCTAAAATTGTAGTAACAAGAAATATCAACAAGAATTCAAGGTTACTTTTTGGTCCTTATCCTAATGTGAGTGCTGCGCGTAATACAGTACAACTTTTAAATAAAATTTATCCACTACGTAAATGTGAAAAATTACCTAAACGAGAATGTCTTTACTATCATATGGGGCAGTGCTTAGCTCCTTGTATTAAAGAAGTAAATGAAGATGAATATAAAGACATCGTGAATCAAGTAAAACGATTCTTAAAAGGGGATATTAAAGAAACAATAAAAATACTAGAAGGATATATGTTAGTCGCAAGTGAAAATTTAGAATTTGAAAGAGCTTTAGAATATAAAAAAACGATTGAAAGTATAAAAACAACGACAAACCGTCAAAAGATAAACCTTAATGACATGAAAGATCGTGACATCGTAGGGTATTTTTACAATGAGTATTTAATTTCTATTGAAATATTTTTTATTCGTAACGGTAAAATCAATGCAAGACATCAAGCGATGTTTGAATATTATGATGAACCGCATTTGGTGATTGAGAATTATTTGGCTCAGTTTTATCAAAAAGAGAAAATTCCTAGGGAGATATTCGTACCAAAGGAATTGTCCACAGATACGTTGGTTGAATACTTAAAAACCAAAATAGTAAAACCTCAAAAAGGAGACAAGTATAAACTTCTTCAACTTGCTGTATTAAATGCAGAACAAGCACTGATTGAGAAAACAGACATTGTGAAAAGAGAAATTGATCGTACCGTTGGCTCAATTGAGAAGTTGGGAGAATTATTAAGTATTTCTGCACCATATCGCATTGAAGCATTCGATAATTCAAATTTGTTTGGAATGGATGCAGTTAGTAGTATGGTTGTATTTATTAATGGGAAACCTGCCAAAAAAGAATACCGTAAATACAAGGTGCAGACATTAGATAACAAAGCATCTGATTATCATACAATGAAAGAAGTTATTTATCGAAGATATTATCGCGTTTTAATGGATAATCTTGAACCCCCAGGTCTTATTTTAGTAGATGGTGGTTCTCAACAAATAAACGCTGCAAAAGAGATTCTAGAGTCATTAGATTTGAAAATACCAATTGCTGGTTTAGTAAAAGATGATAAACATAGTACAAACCATCTCTTAAATCATAATTTAGTTCAAATTCCAATTGATAAAACATCAAATGTTTTTCACTTGATAACACGCATTCAAGATGAAGCTCATCGATTTGCGATTGATTATCATAAAAAAGTACGTAGCAAAGGTGTCTTTAATTCAGCACTAGATGATATTGAAGGATTGGGACAAAAATCAAAAGAAAAGCTCCTCAAACATTTCAAATCTGTAAATCTTATAAAACTAGCAACACTAGATGAAATAAAGGCATTAGGAATAAGTGAAAAAGCAGCAAATAACCTAATATCAAAACTTAAGGAAAAATAATGGTGATAACATGAAAGAAGTAATATCTGGAAGAATCCTTACCTATGATGAGGAAAATAGAATAATAACATTGAGAGTAAAACATCGTGTTAGATTTTTCTATATGCAAAAATCATTATTAAATAAAATTAGTAAATACGTAATGTCTTCAAGATTCATTCAGTTTACGATTACAGACGATGAAAGAATCTACAAAAAGCACAAAGTAAGTACAATAGATTATGTAACAAGAATAATGGAAATAAGATATCGAAAAAACATAGTTTATTACGATATTAAAAATATTAGAAAAGGTACTAGATCACTTGTTAACAATCTAAAAAACAAAATGTTTTTAGATTTAGAGATGTCCATGCACCCATACAGACAAGATAAAACTTTTATACAAGAAATCATTCAGGTTGGGATTTACCTTGTTGATGAAAAGGATAACTTAATTGAATCCTACGGGAAAGTGATAGTCCCCACTCTTCATAAAAAATTAACTAGAAGAACACTTAAGTTTTTGGAAATTACACAAGAGGATGTAGATAATGGTATTCCATTCAAAGAATTTTATAATGTGTTTAGAGATTTAGTTAATAAGTATGATCCAGCTATTATCGTTTGGGGAAGAAATGATTTTCTAGCATTAAGACAAGCTTATCAAATTAACAAACTACCTTCACTGAAAAGTAAAACAAGGTACAT
>JBFFKS010000010.1:0-14597 GCA_041555275.1 Xianfuyuplasma sp.
GCCTAATTAGCTCAGTTGGTTAGAGCACATGACTGTTAATCATGGGGTCCTAGGTTCGAGTCCTAGATTGGGCGCCATTTTTTTGGCCCGTTGGAGAAGCGGCTTAACTCACATGCCTTTCACGCATGCATTCACGGGTTCGAATCCCGTACGGGTCACCATTATTTTGTGTTCGTTCGTACTTATCAGTCGATAAGTATTTTTTTTTGCATTATATTTGGTTTCATACTACTTTTCTTATATGATAATAATACATATAGGAGGTGCAAAATGAAAAAATTAATGATAATAGGCTTTTTGATGTTAATCACATTGACGTTAAGTTCATGTGTAGAAAATGATAAGTATGTAAAACGTGATGTTGATCCTGTTGAGATGACATTGGCAGAAGTGAGTGAGTTTGATGGATTAGACGGTATGGATGCATATATTGTTGTAAATGGTGTAATCTATGATGTCACTAGCGCTGAAAATTGGGAAAACGGTACTCATAACGGTGTAGTAGCTGGTACTGATGCAACAGAAGCAATAACAAATGCACCACATGGTGAAGGAGTTCTAGATGATTTGACTGTAATAGGAACTATTGTTGAAGAGCAAAGTGGTTTGTTGATGCTGACTCTTGAAGAACTAAGTGTGTATAATGGATCAAATGGGATGGACGCTTATATTGCTTATAATGGTGATATTTATGATGTGACTAATGTATCCGCTTGGAATGGTGGAGAACATCATGGATATGAAGCTGGCCAAGATGTAACGAATATCATAGGAGATTCTCCTCATGGAGTAAGTGTTATTGATAATTTAACAAAAGTAGGAGAAGTGATTGAATAAAGATGCTTGGTTTAAAGCATCTTTTTTTTTGAATATTAAAATATTGTTTACTAATCAAAATAGATTATTATATAATAAAATTAGAAAGAGGTGGATTTATGGGATTAAAAGAAGAATTTAATAGAGAACAAAAAGAATTGTTAGAATCAAAAAGACCTTACGAAACTGCAGCATTTATCTTGTTTTCACTTTTATTTTTGCAACAACTATTTTATTTAGGAAGAAACTTCATTAGATTTGCATTTGATAGTACTGTTACTTTCATGAGTACAACAAATATTACTGTAGGTGGAAATCTTATGACATTTGTTACCAGAATTCTAAATATTGATAGTACCAAATGGATTTATGTCCTTCTTGCAATCGGAATGTGGCTACTATATTATGTCTTGATTTACTACTTTGTGTGGAATTATTGTAAAAAACGTGGATTAGCTAAATGGACCTGGACAACATTTGTAGTATTTGGACCCGCAATATTTTTAGCACCGCCATATATTTGGTTTGTTATTTATGTATTTAGACCATATATTATGAGATTTATTAAAAAAGCAGTGGTAGAGTTCAGAGAATTTGATCCAAATAAAGAGTTTCCTGAAGAGGGAGAAGATTATCAATCGAAAGTAAAAGAAGAGCCAAGAGTTGATAAGCCAAAAGTTGTAGATAAGGAAGAGTTTATCGATTAAATAAAAAGGATTGGAAATATGAATTTCCAATCCTTTTTCTATTTTATTACTATTGCATCAATTTCAACTAAAACATCTAAAGGAAGACGTCTAACCTCCACCGCGAACCTAGCTGGTTTGTGATCTCCAAAGAACTCAGCATACACTTCATTCATATCTTTAAACATCGACAAATCTTGCATAAATACTCCACATTTAACGATGTTTTCTTTTTTCATTCCAGCTTCTTCGACAATACCCAATACATTCATTAATGATTGTTTCGTTTGAGACTTAATGTCATCACCTGCAACTGTCATTGTTTCAGGGATAAACGGAATTTGTCCTGATACATATAATGTATCATTAACTAAAACTGCTTGACTGTAAGGGCCAACAGCAGCAGGTGCGTTGTTTGTATGAATCATTTTCATTTTTTCACTCTCCTTTACCGTACTTATTATACTAGTTCTTTAATGCAATTGATAGTATATAGTTTGAATTATCAATAAATTTAGATTATAATAATTATATATTAATGAAGGAGGAATTTTATGGAAATTTTAACAGGGAATGTGAATGAAGAAAAACATGTACCGTTTGTAGAAGAGTTAGAAAATGGGTACCGTGTTACTGTTGGTAAACCAGCATTTCATCCAATGAAAGAGAAACACTTAATTGAGTATGTTGAGTTATATGTAGATGGTGAATTGGTGGGTCGTAAAGATTTTGTAGCTGACGAAGAACCCGTAGCAGAATTTGAAGTAGAAAAAGGAAAAGTAGTATTCGCGCGCGAATTTTGCAATTTACATGGACTTTGGCAAGGTGAACTAGAATAACATTTAAGAGTGGAAACACTCTTTTTGTTTTGTAATCTTTTTAATTATGAAACATTTTATTGTGTTTTATATTATAGTGTGATAATATCTTTTTAGAGCCTTTAAGGTAGTCCAGAGAGACTAGTAAGGATTATTGAACAAATCTGTTCATTTTTTATATAAATCCGATCTATGTCTTTCGACTTAGATTTTTTTTATGGCTAAAATAAAATAAAGAAGAGGAGAAAGAAAATGGAACAGAATTTAGTTATTGGCATTCAGGAAAAACCAGACAATTACTTGAAATGGGTTATTTTATCCCTACAACATGTTTTCGCGATGTTTGGAGCAACGGTTTTAGTACCAATTATTACGGGGTTACCAATCAGTGTCGCTTTAGTAGCAAGTGGGATTGGAACACTAATCTACATTGGCTTCACAAAAGGAAAAGCACCAGTTTATCTTGGAAGTAGTTTCGCGTATATTACAGCAATTATTATCACAAAAGAAATGTACGGTGTAGATGCAGTTATGACAGGATTAGTAATTGTAGGACTAATTTACATTGTAATCGCTCTAATCATTAAATTTACTAGTAAAACATGGTTAAAGGCTGTTTTGCCTGGTAGAGTTATCGGACCAATGATAATGATTATCGGGATTACCTTAGTTCCTGTAGCGATGGAACAAGCGAGTTTAATAAGTGGATTTCTTGATGGAGATAACACAACATTATCAACTTTTAGTAGCTGGAGCAATAATGTAGGATTGGTGGTTGCTTTAATTACATTTGCAACAGCAATATTAGTGAGTAAATTTGGAAAAGGGTTTGTTAAAGTAGTACCAATTATCATTGCAATTATTGGTGGAGTTATCGTTTCGCAAATGAGTGGAATATATGATATTACAGCAGTTAGTTTTGGAAAGTTTCTTGTTTGGCCAGAATTTAATTTCTTCTGGAACATAGGATTTGATTTTCAAGGGGCACTGATATTTGCTCCATTAGCACTTGTTACAATTGCTGAACATATTGGGGATCATACTGTACTAGGGCAAATTTGTGAAAAAGATTTCTTACAAGAACCAGGACTAGATAATACTTTACTTGGAGATGGAATTGCAACAGCCGTTTCTGGTCTAATTGGTGGTCCAGCAAATACAACATATGGTGAAAATACTGGAGTAGTAGCATTAACGAAAGTCGGTAGCGTTTGGGTTACCGGGACTGCTGCAATATTTGCGATTTTGTTAGGATTTGTTGGTGTTATAGCAGACTTCTTGGGTAGTATTCCATTACCTGTAATGGGAGGTATCTCATTAATCTTATTTGGACTAATCTCGTATAATGGATTTAAAGTACTAAAATCAAAAGTTTCTTGGAACTGGCAAGCAATCGTTGTTGTTGTCATAACTCTATATGTTGGGTTAGCTGGAGTTATCTCGAATTTCTTACCATGGCTACCAGTTATACAAATAAAAATTACTGACGCATTGACTTTTGGCGGAATGGCTTTAGCAGCTATCATCGGAATCATTGTTAGTTATGGTCTCTCGATTTTCGAATCAGAGCCAGTAGAATAAATAAAAGTCCTCGAAAGAGGACTTTTTTTATGGGTGTTAAAAGAATACATAAAAATATACAGGTAATAAGAATGACAAAGACCAATATTACGATTATAGTGGATATATGTATCTCTAATAAAACACAAATGATATAATATGAAAGGGTGATAGTATGAATTTTTTGAATGGTGGTATATATTTAAAAAAACCTAGTTTTTTTGAATTGTCACTAACTGAAGAATTGTTAAATGATGAAAGAACTATGGCATTTAATAATCGGTGGGGAGGGACAGTTTCTTTTCCCAAAGAAAAATGGAGTTCATTTTTTAAACAGTATATTGATAGCAATCAAAATGAGTATTTTCATATCTATAATTTAGATCATATTTTTGTTGGTGAGATAAGTGCAAGATTTGATGTTCAATTTCAAAGTTATTGTCTAAATATAAAAGTAAAATATGATTATCGTGGTAACAATCACGGAAGTGACGCAGTTGAAGTTTTTTTAGAGTATATGTTTGATGAGAAGAAGATAGATAAGATTATTGATAATGTAGCATTGGATAATGAAACTAGTTTAAAATTATTATCCAAATATGGCTTTATAGAGACCTTTAGAACTGATGAATACATTATGCTTGAATTGACAAGTAAAGAATATATTAAGAGATAGATTTTAAAATAAAAAAATATGAAAAAAAGTCGTAAAACTCTTGCTAATAAGGTAATAATTTGGTAATATAAGTAACGGCCAAAAAAGTTGTTGATTTAGATATTTAGTTGTGTTACAATATTCTTGCTGCTCAATTATTTGGTCCAGTGGTGTAGCGGTTAACATGTCGGTCTGTCACACCGAAGATCGCGGGTTCAATCCCCGTCTGGACCGCCATTTATGCGCCCATAGCTCAATTGGATAGAGCGTTTGACTACGGATCAAGAGGTTAGGGGTTCGACTCCTCTTGGGCGCGCCAGTTTTATTTCGGGAAGTAGCTTAGCTTGGTAGAGCGCTTGGTTTGGGACCAAGAGGTCGCAGGTTCAAATCCTGTCTTCCCGACCATTGAAATTAAGAGAGTCTTTGGACTCTTTTTTAATATAAAAAAATCGTAGTGAGAACTACGATTTTTCTTTTAGCATCTTAATAAACTTATCTAGTATCTCTGGATCATAGAAGATTCCTTTTTTATCATTTAGAATTTCTATTACTTGCTCTTGAGATAAATTTCCAGCTGCCTTATTATCATTTGAGAAAATCTCATAATCATTAGCAATGGATAGAATTCTTGAATAATAAGGAATTTCTTCTCCTCTAAGTCGATCGGGGAATCCACTTCCATCGTATCTCTCGTGATGTGTATATATCCAATTTGCTAAATAGTTTAACTCAGGGATACTACTTGCAATTCTAAATCCTACCTCAGGATGTTTATTCGTATAATCGATAACGTCGAAATTTTCAGTATTCTCATTTTTAAACAATGGTTCATCTAAGGCAATCATTCCAATATCATGGTATTTACCTAAGTTGGCTAAATTATTGATTTCTTTATCATTCATTTCCAAATAAGTTCCGAAATTTCTCATGATAGTTGAAACATTATGAGAGTGTTTAGAAATTGATAGGCTCAAATCGTTTAATTGTGCCTCTAGGTTGTCGATGAGTTCTTGACGCATTTCTTTTCCTTGCTTCTTTTTAACCTCGTACATCGCAATTTCTGCTTGTTCTAGAACACTATATATATCTTCCTCTTCACTTGTTTTGGTTGCCAGTCCCATAGCGATACTTGGCGTAATGGTTTTATAACGTGACTTGGAACATAAATCTCTAATGCGTTCAATAACTTTCATTGCGTCTTTTGGACTTGTTTGTGGAAGTAGAACTGTAAATTCATCACCACCCCATCTTGCTGTAATGTCTTCACTTCGTGTGGCGCGTTTTAAGATGTCACCAATTTCACTAATTAGACGATCTCCTTCTAAATGACCAAAGGTATCATTTACTAGTTTTAGTCCATTAATATCTCCTATCAGTAGTGAAATAGGTAATTGACGTTTGGTATCTAGTCTTTTTAATTCTCCTTCAAAATGATAACGATTATATAATCCAGTAAGAAAGTCGTGTTGGCTGATGAAATTTATCTTTTGCCTTCTTTCATTTTCTACGGTTACATCTCTAATTACTAGGATTGCCCCATGATTCGTGTAATCTTCAGGTAATATAGGAGACAATGAAAAATCGACAAAGATTTCCTCATTGTTTCGGTTTTTAATTAAGGTAAATGAGTCATCACTTTGAAACACTTCCCCATTTTGAATAACTGAGTGATAGATTTCTCTAAAAGTTCTTTTGTCTTTTGAAGAGTAAATTCTAAATATTTCACATATATTTTTATTAATTGGAGGTTGTAGCATATCGATAAGACCAACTGCTACTTCATTGATAATTTCAATATTACCATTTGCGCCAGTAAGTACAATACCTTCAGCAACACTATGAAGTGTTGAATGTAGTTTTTTATCTACATCATAGAGTTTCTCTTCTTGTTTGATTCTTTTTGAGATATCGATAATTGTCATAGAGAACATTTGTTTTCCTTTGATAACGATTAGTCCATAATACAACTCTACGTCAATTATTTTGCGATCTTTTGTAACATTTTTTGTGATGATGAAATTCTTTGAATTATTTAGTGCGATATCACGCAATCTAATTAACTCTTCATCAGGTATTACATTAATGTCACGAAGGTGTAATTTTATAAATTCATCATAAGAATAACCATACAAATCTATTGCTGAAGTATTAACGTTGATAATATGGCCAGTTTCACGTTCAAAAATTATATGAGCAACATTTGATTTGTTAAATAGATTATTATACTCTTTTTCTTGTTCTGCTAAACGGATACTATTGAAATGGTTTTTTCTTTGTACTAAAAGGAATCTAGCTGATATCAAACCACCTATAGGATAAATGATAATAATTGGTAAAGACATTGTTTTTATGGTATCCATCCCAAGAGTTCCTCTAAATAGCCAAATAATAAAAATCATTACTAAACCCACACCAACACTAAAAGTATATAACTCGAATAATGTTATTTTTACAGATTCTAGTTTTCTGTTCTTGAGTCTATAGTGACGCCAAAGTAATCCAAGTGCGGCAGATACTATTACCCACAATACTCCTGGATAAACGCCTATACCTCCAATAATAATTCGATATACAACTAGTGTGATTCCACCAATAATTGAAGGGATTATACCCAGAAACATTCCTGACACACTCATAAGAACTGGTCTCATATCAAAAATCATACCCTCAGATAATTCGTATGTGTTTGCCATAACAATAATTCCAATAAGTGCTACTGCTAATCCCATAAATACTTTTCTCCAAAATTCAGAAATTTTTGAATGAGAAAACAGTGAATAAAATACGCCTAAGCTCATAACAAAAAGAACATTAGAAACAAAAGACAATACCATTTCTTGATACATAACATCACTCCTAGCAAAAAAGTCTTCTTTATTATTATACATTAATATATATGATATAAAAATATATATCGTCTTAATGTAAAAAAACTAATGAAAAAACTTGCTTTTGAAGGTCCTATTTTATATAATAATGTACGGACACTTTATGGTCCCGTAGCCAAGTGGCTAAGGCAATGGACTGCAACTCCGTGATCACCGGTTCAAATCCGGTCGGGACCTCCATAATTTGTAAAAAAAACAAATAAGATATAATCTTGTTTGTTTTTTTGATATGACCTAGTTGTGTTTCAAAGCTATATATGATAGTATGAAAAAGTAAGTAGGGGAAGAAATTTCTATCACCTATTTTGGTGATTTTTTTTTAATAAAACGGGCCTTGTGGACCCTTGTGTTATAAAAAATATAATATAAAATGAAATTATAGAAAAGAAAGGGATGATTTTATGAAAAGGAAAATAATTTTAGTATTACTTGTTTTTTGTATTAGTATTGCTATTTCAGAATTTGGATATCACTCTAATGCTAGCCAGAAAGTCTATGTTGAGTTCGGGCAAAATATATCTAGTTTATCGAATGTTTCAGAGATGAAGAGACATTCAAATAGTAGTCATTTTGATCTTGTTATTGAATTTAATTTAGAACCTAGAGTTGAAATTTTTGAAGAAGAGATTGAGGAACTTGAGAAAGAGGGATATTCAATTTCTGAATCTTTAGGAATAATAAGAGAAAGAAATGCTTTGTATAATAAATTAGAAGTAACTAAAATGTATGAAGAACTAAGTTTAGAAAAAAGTTTGGAGTTTGAAATATTGAAGTATGGTCCTGTTGTTAGAGTACAGTATAATAAATCAAAATATGAAGACCTTATCAACGTGGCAAATGACTTAGGAAGTTTTGATTTTGTTAATAGGGTTGTAATTAAAGAAATTTATTTGTTTGAAACCTTAAGTTTAAACTCTGCTATGGATTCAATAAGGATGAACTCTGTGCAAACTAACTTATCAAATCTGGATGGTAGTGGTGTTGAAATTGGGTTCTTAGAACCAACTGTTGTTGATTATTCGACCTGGGGGTATTTATTCGCATCTAAAAATGATCCTACACAAGATGAGAATGAAATTAGATTAGGTGACGAGTTAATTGTTGATGACCATGCATTAACTACTGCTTTAGTTGCTGCAGGTAGTACAGGTGTTGCTCCTCAAGCTACAATAAATTCTGTAGCTTATACTACAAACAATTGGTATAATGATGATTTAGATGATCTAATCTCTATGGGATCTGATGTAATTAATATGAGCTTTCATTTTTCGAATACTTGCAGCTCAATAGATACTACTGAGTCAAGATATCTGAATTATGTTGTCCGTGCACAAAAGGTTACACTGGTTGCGGCTACAGGAAATGGATTGGATAATAAAGATGATTTCTCCCACAATACAATGTGCGCACCAGCAAATGCGACAAATGTAATATCAGTAGGGTCTGTAAATGACACAGGTGATTTATCACCATTCTCAAACTATGATACTCCAGGATCATGGAAAGGCAATCCATTATTAGTTGCACCAGGTGAAGATATTTTTACTGGAACAAATACATCTGGGTATGATAGAAGTTTTACCGGGACAAGCTACAGTGCACCATTTGTTGCAGGTGTAATCGCGCTGATGATGCAAGAAGATTCGAACCTTAAATATAAACCTGCACAAGTTATGTCAATGTTAATTGCTTCTTCAAATGATAATGTTATTAGTGATGAGTATGGGGGTACAGTATACTCATTTAGTGATACCGTTTGGACCAATATAAATAAGGAGAGTGTACATTATCCGACTTATAGAAGCATGTATGATGAGTTAGTCGATCGTTGCGATAATGGGATTATAACTTGTGATATTGAAACAAACCATTATGATTCAGTTTATTCTATAACTGGTATGTCAGAAAGATCTGGAGCTGGTCGCATCGATGCGTATAGAGTACTTAGTAAAAATGCAGAAAAGGTGTATAATGGATATATAAGTAGTTCGACTAGTTCGGGTGATGTACTAGAATACATTTTTTATGTTCCTCAATTCGATAAAATAACTGTTGGTTTGGCGTGGCTACAGAATTCAAATCAGTCAGTAAATATAGCATTGAACAAATATAACCTAAAGTTGATAGACCCTTATGGGAATACTGTAGTTAACTTAACTTCTAGTCTCTCAAACTTGAAGAGAACAGAATACTATGTGCCTTATGGTAAATCAGGAACATATAAACTTGTCATATCTAAGAGTACGTATTATTATAATCCGTATTACTCAGACTTAATATCGTATACTATCTATGTTGATTGAGGTGATTTTTATGAGAGTTTTTAGATTGTCATTGATTATTTTTTCTGCAATTATTATGACTGGTTGTAAAAATGATACAGTAGAATGTGAAATAGGCTACATAAACGTTGATGGGTCATGCGTTAAAGAATCAGTAAATAGTGATATAGACCTTTCAAATTATGAACTTATCTATCAAAATGATTTAGAGGATATTAAAATCTATAATAGAGCAAAGGGAAGCTATACAGGTATGCATCAAGTAGTTTATGAGAACGAGCAGAAAATATATAGTTTTCCCTATAACGATGCTGCAAAATATGTAGTAGTACGAGAAGGAGTTCAATATTCATTGGATGAACTTTTTATGAATGAATGGTTATCGGATGAAGAGTTACTTAGTATTGAGTGGGATTCAACATTGTTTATAACTGAAAGAGATTCTGATTAACCTATTTTAAGTAATAAAAATGAATGAGAAGAACAAGATTTAACGAGCTGTTAAGTCTTGTTTTTATGTCAAGTACTTATAAAAAAAACATGCTCTAAGCTAGTCAAAAAAATAAACACGGGTCTTTTACTGAAAGCAACACGGGTTGATAGCACCTAAAATAGAGATAAACACGGTACGGACAAGACATATTTGGCATAGCAAAGACGCTTTCTCAAGCGTCTTTTTTTGTTATCTATGAAATTTAACTTGTAGTGGATTGGTATCAAAGTTAAACAGTGGTTTCTCGTCTTATCTTATGCATATGATGGTTTGATCTAACACTGTTAGAAACTACTTAGTCCAATATGTTTTTTTTTGATTATAAAGACAATTTAGTGGTAAATAAAATTGTGAAATTTAAAGAATTAGCACAACTCTCTAATCGGTTTTTAGTATTTGATGAAATTTCTTTTGGAATACCTTTACAATCTCTGGATCAAATTGTGTACCAGCATTTCGGATAATTTCTTGCAAAGCCTGTTCTTTGGTAAAAACTTTACGATAGCTTCTCTCATTTGTCATTGCATCAACTGCATCAGCGATTGCAATAATCCTAGATTGAATAGGAATGTCGTTCATTTTGATTCCTCTTGGGTATCCAAGTCCATCCCATCTTTCATGGTGGTATAGTACATATTTAGATAACTCTCTTGTGGCCTGAGAAGAATTTAGAATTCTATATCCTATTTCAGGATGCCCTTTTATCAAACGATATTCCTCGTCTGTGAGGCTTCCTTTCTTTACAATAATATTCGTGGGTATAATAATTTTTCCGATATCGTGAAGCAAGCCTACGGTTTTGATTTCAGCGATTTGCTGGCTTGTCATTTTACATGCAGTTGCAAGTTTCTCACTAATGTGGGAGACATTTCTAGAATGTAATTCAGAGTCCCTGTCTTTTTCATATAATGTCTGTAAAATTGTTTCAATTGCTCCACTTCTCATAGAAGGTATCTCGAGTAATTTAGATCTATACATTGCATCTTCTGCACTTTGGTAAATGCTTTGAATGTCTTGATTGTTATTGCTTTTTATTGCATACCCAAACGACATTGATAAGTTTATAGACTCTACGTTGATATTTGGTGCAATCACGCTAATCGTATCAACAAATGCTTCCACTTTTTCGACACTTGTTTTTGTCATAATAATTACAAATTCATCCCCGCCAATTCTAGCAACTAAGTCCGTATTGTGACAGTATTGCTGAATCAAGTTTGTAGCAGCAACAATTTGATTGTCACCTATAGTATGACCAAATGCATCGTTAATTAACTTTAAGCCATTTATATCTGCCATAACGATGGCTATTGGATAATTTTCAGGGACATCAATTGTCGTAATAGTTTTTTCATAGTACTTACGATTGTATAAACCTGTCAGACTATCATGATAACTAGTATATCGTAATTCATTTTCTTTTTGTTTTAGGTCAGAAATATCAAGAGCAACACTCATCGCAATCTTTCGATTATCAGGAAGTTTTCCTAAACTAGTTGTGTGAAAATCCCAGGTATGTGTTTTGCCATTTTTTGCTCGTATTAAAAATTCTCCTACGTGTTTTTTTGATTCGATATCAAAGGATTTATCGATAACCTTGTTTATTTCTTCTCTATTTGATCCATAGACCATTTGTGTCCAATGTCTTGTCGTTGGTATTTCTTCGTGAGAATATCCACTAATTTCTGTCCAAGTATCACTAATACCTATGACTTCGCCATCCTCAGCGTGAATCATAATTGGCACAGGTGCATTCTTAACCGAATTTCGAAACAAAGCCATGTTGTTTTTGATTCTGTCTTCATACTCTGGTTCAAGAGAATAGTCAGAAAAAAACACAATAAAATACAAGTATTCTGGTGAAAATACCTTTACCTTGTAACTTTTTTTCAGCGGTTCAGAGTATGCGACAAATTCACCTGATTTGTTGTTTAGCGCAATGTTAGAATAATAGGCAATCCAATTGAAATCACTGTCTATGAAATTTGGAAGAACTTCAAGGACTGTTTTACCAATAACATTTTTAGCTTTCAATCCAGTATATGTCTCAAAAAGACTATTCACGCCAATAAAACTATAGTCATATGGTACTCCATCATCATTAAGGATTAGCTTGTGGGAACTGTATCCAACAGGCAAATTATCAATCCATTTATCGTAATTTAAGTTGATTAGAACTTTTTCATCCAAAGAAAAAGTTGCTTCATCTAGACTAAATTGCTCATCTATATGAATTTGAAGAAGCTTATCAATAACCAAATCCAAAGCCCATTTGCTTGGAGATCGAAGACCTTGTTCCCAATTACGTAATGTTTTTACAGGTACACCAGTTAATGTAGATACCTGTTCTTGAGTGAAGCCAATGCTTTCTCTAATTTTTTTTAGCGTTCGATCCATATTTACACCTCGAATTTTAAATGCTCTTAACTCTAAGTATATACTTCAATGAGGTATAACACAAGATAAATATACCCCATTGAAGTATATAAAGCAAAAAAAGACGTTTTTTCA
This sequence comes from Xianfuyuplasma sp., assembly GCA_041555275.1. Classification (GTDB taxonomy): domain Bacteria; phylum Bacillota_I; class Bacilli_A; order Izemoplasmatales; family Izemoplasmataceae; genus Xianfuyuplasma. The sequence goes on from JBFFKS010000010.1 coordinate 12,710, forward strand.
AGTAATATTTATATACAAATGGTGATTCTATAAATTTAATTTAGTGTTTTTTACTTAAATATATCTTTTGTTAAATATTTATATAGTAACAGAAAAAAATATTATTCATGAAAAATGCTTTAATTAGTAGAAAATATACCCTTTTAATACCATGATGATTTTTGCGTCTGTTTAGATTTTTTGGTATAATATAGATAGAACAAAGGGGTTGATGTAATGAGTCCAAATCAAGTGTCTATTGCACGTGCAGATGAACTTCAAGCAAAAACCACGGAGTATCTTTCATATAAATCAAAAATACAACAAATGGAAAAGGAGAATCATAGTCATTATCTACAACAAAAAAAGAAATTATTAAAATATTTTGATGGTAGTAGTGAAGATTGGCAGGACTGGCATTGGCAAATGTCGCACCGAATCACAGAAGTTGATCTCCTCTCAGAATTTGTGTTTTTAAGTGAAAATGAGATTGTTGAGATTAAACAAGTTGCGAAACGATATCGATTCGCTATTGTACCTTATTATTTGGCGCTAATCTCAAGTTCTGACAGTCCAATTAAGAAAATGTCGATACCTGCTGTTCAAGAAATATTGGACAATAGAGGGTTGATTGATCCAATGAGTGAGGAATTTACGAATCCTGCGGGAAGTATTACAAGAAGATATCCTGATCGACTTATTATTAATGTAACGAATATGTGTGCAATGTATTGTCGTCATTGTCAAAGACGAAGACTAATTGGCATAGGGGATCATCATACTCAGCCAACTGATATTAATGATTCCATAGTCTATATACGAAATCATCCTGAAATTCGTGATGTTTTATTAACAGGAGGAGATGCTTTACTTCTTTCTGATGATGAATTAGAAAATATTTTAATAAAATTACGTGCTATAAACCACATCGAGATTATTAGAATAGGGTCAAGAGTTCCTGTGACAATGCCAATGAGAATTACAACTTCTTTAGCTAGAATGATTCAAAAATATCATCCAGTATATTTAAATACTCAATTTAATCATCCATTTGAAATTACGGATGAAAGTACAAGGGCTTGTTCTATTTTAAGTAATCATGGTATCCAAATTGGAAATCAATCAGTTTTATTAAAAGGAATCAATGATACACCATTTTTAATGACTTGTTTATGTCAAAAATTACTTGAAATACGAGTGCGTCCATACTATTTGTTCCATGCAAAAAGTGTTCTAGGAACAACACACTTTATCCCAAAACTTAAAACAGGATTATCAATTATGGAATTTATGAGAGGTTTTACTTCTGGTTTGGCAATACCTACATATATTATGAACGCTCCAGGAGGTCTTGGGAAAGTACCGATTCTTCCAAATTATGTAACTTTGCTTAGTGAGGGTCATTATTCAATACGCACGTGGGAAAACAAACATTTTCAGTATGATGATTTTGAGTGATGTAAAATTTTAAACAATTACATTATTGATAATTACTATTTCATTACTGAACTTGCTGAAATAGAGTGTATTACCAATAAACAACATGAGAAAAAAGAAAAAATAAATAAAAGATGTTTTTTGACATCTTTTATTTATGATATAATGTATTTGTTGAAAATATTACTTTTGTAAAAAGGAGGAAAAATATGAACTTGATTGCTTTGATTTTGAAATGGGGATTAATTGGTTTATTTGTTTTTCCTATGGCAGTTTTGATACAACAAGCATTAAGAAAAGAAGTGAAAAATCTTAATTGGTTTATATGGATTACAATTTATATTATAGTAGTTGCAATTCTTATTATAACGGACTATTACGACTTGGTATATCAAATTGAGTAATAGGTTTATTATTGTCCAAATTAGTTCACAATAGCGGTTGTGGCGGAATGGCAGACGCGCTACCTTGA
>JBFFKS010000011.1:0-14547 GCA_041555275.1 Xianfuyuplasma sp.
CGCATAAATCAATGTATTTCTACCCTCATTTTTAGTTAAGTCTACAGTCATATGAAGTAGGTTAACAATTTGCTGAATGGAGTCACCCGCAAAATCATTATAGTCTGCCACACATACACTCGCATTGATAACATATTGAATATGGTGATGCTTAAATGGTTGTTTCAATATTCTTTGAAGTTCAGAAGGTTCACACATAATCTGACTATCTGTAACCAGTAAAAATTGGTCATTACCCACTCTATATACATTACTTTTTCCACAGTAATCCCTAAGAGTATTTGCCACGTTGATTAGCATATCATTTACAGTTTCTACACCAAAAATAATATTCATCTTGTTAAAATCATCGATATCAACATATATAAAATGATATCCAGTTAAATTACTGTCTTTGAAATTATTGTATAGGCCATACAAATCTTGTAATCCAGTTAGTTCATCAAGATATTGAGTATCTAAATATTGTTTTTTAACGTCCATAAAATCACCTCTTCTTGATTACAGTATATCAAAAAAATGTTTATACACCAAACCAAAAAGCATACGTAACACAAAAACTCATACTAAAAAAAGATGGTTTTTAGGATATATCCTTTTATCATCTTTAAATTTCTATTGAATTTATGATTTAAAATGTTCTGAACTGCAAAAAAATGTATAAAAAAAAGATGATTTCTCATCTTTTAATTGTCAATGGTGCGGGTGACAGGACTTGAACCTGCACTCCAGGGGAACTAGATCCTAAGTCTAGCGCGTCTGCCAGTTCCGCCACACCCGCATTTGATGGCTGGGCTAGATGGAATCGAACCATCGATCTCGGAGTCAAAGTCCGGTGCCTTACCGCTTGGCCATAGCCCAAAATGGGGCGACTGATGGGAATCGAACCCACGAATGCCGGCGCCACAAGCCGGAGTGTTAACCACTTCACCACAATCGCCATCAAGTTTCTTTTAAAAAAGAGACTATATACATTTTATGCAATGTACTTATAATTGTCAAGAATTTTCAATTATTATTTCTTTGATGCAGATTTATTATACTGTACAAAAGAACTAAATTCAATTAAGAATAATTTGGATATTAGGAAATTTTAGTTTATAATGTTATATGCAAAGGAAGTTGATTACCATGAAGAAAAAAAATATTAACGCAATTACTCTATTTTCATTTTTATTGTTTTCTATTATTTACCTTGAATTTCTATTCAAAATTCGCGTATTGAGTCTACATTTTGATTTCGATTTATTCCGCATATCAATCTTTAGTATTTCATACGCTATTTTAATAATGTTTATCCTTATGTTCTTTAAACGTAAAGCAGTAAAGATAACAATATTTACATTGACAGGAATTCTATCATTTTTATATCTAAATCAAGAAGTATATAGTTCTTTTGTAGAAGGATTCTACTCAGTAACTGTCGCAGGAGATTTCACTGCAGGTTTATCATTCTTTAGTGATTATTTAACATCATTAAAATTTGGCCATATATTTTATTTTTTCCCTATGATTTCACTTTATGTATTAAATCGTTATAAAGTAATTAGTTTTGATGTTGAGTATTCATTATTAAAACAACCATTAGTGATTTTAGGAGCTGGGTTTTTGGTATTCTTTTTATCTCTTCAAACCATCAGTGAGGATGTTGAGATTCAAGGTACTTCTGATAATAGTGAAGTAGATTTAATAAGCATTGGGAATCTATTATCCTATTCTGATATGGATTTATATACTTATATGTACAATTCGACACAAGCACTTAAGAAATTTGGTTTATTAACTTACACACAGCGAGATTTCTTCAGTATGTTTAGAACAGATCCTTTAAGTGAAGAAGCCTACAAAGTGTTGGTTGATGATTATTACGATAATCGAGATGAACATAATGATAATCTATATACGGATTTATTTAAAGGAAAAAACTTGATTATGATAATGGCAGAAAGTCTAGATACTTTTGCTATAAATGAGGAATTAACACCTACATTATGGGCACTAAAAAATGATAGTGCATATTTCGAGAACTTCTATTCACCATTATATTATAGAAGTACTGCGGATAGTGAGTTTCTAGTACAAACATCAATGTATCCAGATAAAAACGTTACACTAAGTATGGAAGCTTATATTGATAACTATTTACCAAACACTTTACCAAAAATGTTTGAGGAACAAGGATACTCTACGTTCTCATTTCATAATTACACTGATTATTTTTATCCAAGAAGTGACTTTCACATTAATACGCTCGGATATAATCAATTTTGGGGTAGTGAAGAACTAGGTATGACAGCTGGGTTTGATCCAAATCGAATCATATTCAACCATCATTGGGAAAGTGATTTAGAAATGATGAAGTTGTCTGTTGATAAATTCATTGATGAAGATCAATTCTTTGTAAATTACATAACTGTTTCAGGTCACTTTGACTATAGTCAAAGCCATGAAATAGCAACAGAAGAAAACGTTGCAAAAGTTCAAGAATATGTTGATACCTTGGACCCAAGTGTAGAAATACCAGATGATATCTTCTACTATTTAGCTGTACATGTAGAAGTTGATAAGGCGATTAAATACTTAATGGATGAGTTAGCTGCAAAAGGAAAACTTGATGATACTGTTATTATGATATTTGGGGATCACTATGCTTACGGTATTGGAAATGATGATATTTGGGCATACGAAGATGAATATAAGATTGATGATGATGAAATGGATATTCATAATGTTCCAATGATGATAATTTCTGATTCGACATTTCTTGATGGAACCATTTCTAACTATATGTCTACAGTAGATGTGATGCCTACTATTGCAAATTTATTCGGTTTAAATATGGATTATAAACTTGCATTTGGTAATGATGGTTTAGGAGTAGATGGTAATGTTGTAAGATTTGCAGATGGAAGCTTTATAAGTTCTGAGTTTTCTTACAATGCTTTGAGTGAAGAATACATCATTTTTGATGAATCAGTTTCCGAAACATTCCTATTTAACCTTAATCACAAATATTTAAATGACTATATGTATAATTTACTTACATTGGAATATGACTTTTTCAATAAGAAAAAATAAAAAGACGGTTAATAATCCGTCTTTTTTTGATATTTTTGTGCCATCAGATATAATCCAAAGAATGTTACTAACAAAATAAGTTCAAAGGATAGGAAGTGAATTGGAAATTTACCAAGTACTCCTTCAACATCTTCTGGTGGTCCATAAGAAAACATATAGTTTGCTTCAGGGTCATATACCGCTCTGATTAACATATTTACTGGAAGCATCAAGATTCCAACAACATTAACAGTAATCATAGTGTACAAGAAACCTTTTTTCGTTATTTTAAATTTATAACTAGATAAGTAATATAAGGGAACTAGAATAATCGCACCATGAGCAATGATAAACTCATAGAATTTGAATCTTGTGTATCCAGCATGTTCTAAATCGGGAATTGCAAAGGAAACCAATCCACCAATTATTCCGGTAAAAAATACAAATGTAAATATTTTCTTATTATTTGTTATCAATAAGACAATCGTTAAGATAAAACTTATCGTACAAAGATGTAATGGAATATAAATTTTTCCAGCTAGAGCATCCATAATTATTAGTATTAATTGATTAACAGCCAATAATCCTGCAAATCCATAACGGATTTGCTTTTCATATTTTGAATTGTAGATTTTATTCTTAAACACAAAGAATAAAACAATATAAAGGACAAACAATCCTAACATTAGTAAGTGCATTCCTGTATACATATCAAAATATGCATTCATATCTGGTTCATAGTTGAAAAAATTCATCAAATCACTCCTTTTTAAGTAGATCTAGATATATCTTCTCCATTGATGCAGCGTAGTTTTGAGCTGAATATTTTTCTACAGATGCTCGCGCATTGTTTGATAGTTTCTTAAGTAATGATTTATCCATATATAATTTATCCAGCAATGGCAGAAATTCCTCGTCATTAGTAAAAGTAAATCCATTCTCATTATTTTCAATTATACCTTCAAGGTTATCGTCATATTTAGCTAGGACAGGTAAATTGCTAGCTAATGCTTCGTAATATGTAATTCCTTGTGTTTCTGTCATACTAAAATTCACAAATAGATCTGATATTCGATAATAAATACCTACATCATGATTAGAAACCATTCCAGTACATGTTACCATATCCTCAAAATCATGTTTTTCAATTAGGTGTTTAAAATAATCTAAATCTGGACCGCCACCAACTAGAAGTAATCTAACATTCTGGTGTTTTTTACAAAATTTAGCGACATTATAAATCAATTCTTTAACACTTTTCTCTCTTGACATTCGTCCTAGAAATAATAATACAAAATCGTCTTCGCTGATACCTAATTCCTTCTTTTTCGCCTTTAATTCTACGTCAGAGAAGTTCTTTTCATCAAATCTGTCCATATAAATTCCAGTAGGAACAATATGACTACTACCTTTGTATCCATATTCATCAAATTTTCGTTTTACCTTGATTGTTGGGAACACCACATCATCTGCACTATCCGCAAAATTACGACTGTATATCTTTGATGCAAAACGTAAGGGAAGAACCAATAATCTAGAGATAAAAAATACGTAGTCCTCATACATTGTGTGATACGTATGAACAAATGGAATGTTGTATTTTCTAGCAACTTTTCGTCCGACACGTCCCATTGTAAACTCCGTATGGCAATGAACAATATCTAAGTTCAATTTTCCTGCTTCTTCAACTTTCCATTTTGATGCTTTTCCCCATCTATAATCGTGCATTCCTTTCATAGGCATAATTTTGCCACCTAATCTTAGAACACTATCTAGTATTTCTGCATTTTCATGATCATTTGTAATCACGAATACTTCATGACCCAAATTTTCAAGTTCGTTCTTTAATGTTCTTAGTGAAACTGCTACTCCACTTATAATTGGCTCGTAACAATCTGTAAAAATACCAATTCTCATAATAATCACCTAATTTTCTGTCTGTATTTTTCCTGATGTCTGTGGTTTTCTCTCTTTGAATAAGTGATAATACAGACTAAAGAATCCAAAAGCAACAAGACTATGTACAAAGATAAATACTATTTTAGCTTGTTGTCCAAATATTACACCGAAGATACTTTGATCTTCTAAATAAAAATAATCAGCATTCAACCATAGATTTATTGGAATAAAAGATAACAATAAAACAAACATAAATCCTGAAATAACTGCTGCATCTTTAAATTTTGGTTTATAACCTTGTATTGATACTATAAAAAATGGTGCTAGTGCAAGAACAAAATGATCTACAAAAAATGTTTCTGTAAGTGTAGCAATATTTGATAATGGTCCATTTGGATACCAAACTCCTGCAAGACCAGTTGCACCCCAGTAGAATAAAAATGGTTCCAACTTTTTATATCTTGTAATAGAATATATTAACAAAACAACAACACTAAATCTACAGATATAAAAAGGTAGATGAGTTGTTAAATCAAAACCTACTATTCTAAAGTTAAAGCCGAGAAATGTCCACATTTGGTCTTCCGCAAAGAAGATTCCAATATATCTAGCAAATTGTGTCCACCCCAAAAGAATAGCTACAATTATGAAGATTTTATTTTTGTGTTTGATTAAGAACTCTCTCTTCTTAAAAATTAAGACCGTACATATAATAAATGTAATATTTAAGAAGATATAGAATAGTGTTGGATTAACAAAATCATATAATAACATATCTCTCACCTCAAAATAGTAACGTATTTATTATACCATATATTTTTTAATATTTATCTATACTTTTCGCTAAGTTTTTATTACTAGATCGACAATGTTTCTTGCGTTAATTTTCTTGAAATATTCATTCTCCAAAGGAATCCATTCCTCAATCCATCTTTTCAACATAACATCTCCATTACGTTCTTTTATCCTTTTTAATTGTACATCTTTCTCGACATCCATAAAGATTTTAAATGTATAAAATTTTTGAAATAAAGTGTGTAGTGAATAAACTCCTTCTATGATAATTACATCCTTATTCAAAACAGGTTCTCTATTTTCTAATACATTGTTCTTACAGTTAAAATGATTCGATTGAATTGTATTATTATCTATATTATTGAATACTTCTTGAAGCAATCTTTCATAGTCAAGATTACCTCCAACTTCACGTAAACGTTCTTCTGTTTTCCGCGTTGGATGTAAAAAATAGTCATCTGTTCTTATTAATAATCCATCGTATTTTTCTTTTAATAAATATCCTAGCGAACTTTTTCCTGATGCACTAGGTCCATCAATCGCAATGATAACTTTTTTGTTATCAGCAATGTGCTTCTCTAACTTTTCTAGATTCATTTTATCACCTTTTTAAATTATACCATATTTTTGTATTTCACTAAATGATGAATCTTTGATATAATCTTAGCAGGTGGTGATTTAATGAGTCAAGTGGTTGTACTTAGGTGCGAGGAATACGATATTGAGAAGGTTTATCATGTTATATCAAAAGGATTGGATATGCTTGGTGGTATTGAGAGTATTATTCCTACAAATAAAAAAGTTCTACTAAAACCAAATATGGTGGTTCCTATCTTAAAAGAAGCTGCCGCAACAACCCATCCTGTAATAATGGAAGCTATCATTAAAATAATGCTTGAAAAAGGGTATCACATTAAATACGGTGATTCACCAGGTTATGGTAGTCCTTTAAAAGCAGCAAAAAAAACGGAATTGAAAGATGTTGCTGATAAATATGGTATTGATTTGGCTGATTTCGTAGGTGGTGAAAAAATTTCGTTTCCTCAAGGTAAAATAGCCAAACAGTTTGATATCGCCAATGCAATATTAGAAACAGACGCAATTATTAATTTGCCAAAAATGAAATCACATGCTTTGCAAAGAATAACTGGAGCAATTAAAAATCCTTTTGGAGCTGTTGTAGGTTTCAATAAGGGCGCGATGCATGGTAGATTTAATAACGCATACAACTTCGCTGAAATGATTATCGATTTAAATAACTATCTAAAAGTTGATCTCCATATTATGGATGGTATCATGGCAATGGAAGGCAATGGTCCAAGAAATGGTGATCCTGTAAAAATGAATGTAATTTTGCTTTCTACAGACCCAGTAGCATTAGATACTGTATTTTGTAAACTTGTAAATGTAGATTATAAAAAAATACCTCTTATCACATATGGACAAGAATATGGTCTTGGATTTCATGATAATATAGAAATTCTAGGTGATAATATTGAAGATTTGATTAAACATAAATTTAAAGTAGAACGAACATCCATTAAACATATTGAAAAAACCAAATTCTCTTTACTAAGAAAATATGTTGTTAAAAAGCCCTATATCAAATCTGACCTTTGTAAAAAATGTGGGGTTTGTGTTGAAGTTTGTCCCGTGAAGGGAAAAGCAGTAAATTGGAAAGCTGAAGATAAAACAAAACCTCCAGTTTATGACTATGATAAATGTATTAGGTGCTATTGCTGTCAAGAAATGTGTCCATATAAAGCAATAGACGTTAAAACTCCACCAATAGGTAAGATTATTTACGGATTAAAGTTAATGAATTAAAAAAAGTTGAACATGAGTTCAACTTTTTATTTTTTTATTCTACAAACCAGGAAATTCCATATCCTTTTTTACCAATATGAATACTAAATACAGGACCTAAATACTCTGTAAATGTAAGTTTACTTCCAGGGAAATTAGCTTCAATATCACTTCTTATCATGTTTGCACTTTCCAAAGAATTTTGACTTACAATATAAAATGTTGCTTTTGTACGCCCAACAAGCGTTGCCTTAATTGAATCAACCATATATTTATGAATTTTTTTATAGGTTCTTTCACTCTTAACAAGTTCTAATTTACCATTAATTACTTTAATGACTGGCTTTACTCTTAAAACCGTCCCAATCATTGCCTTCGCAGGACTTAAACGTCCACCCTTAACCAATGAGAATAAATTCTCAACAGTGAACATCTGTGTAGATTCTTTAATGATTCTTTCAATTCTCTCGATGATTTCCTCTTCACTTTTTTCTCTGTTAATCATATCAATTAACTCAATGGCAATCATTTCAGTCCCATAAGCACAAAGTGATGTTTCAAACAAATGTACTTTTTCAGGATTATCTAACATATTTCTAGCAAGATTAGCTGATTGATAAGTACCACTGATATTTTTAGATAATAATACTACAAATATTTTTTCATATCCTTTTTTAAGAAGTTTATTATAAGTGTCCAAAAAATCTCCAGGAGCTGGTTGACTTGTAGTCCATGAAGTACCTTCATTTTGTTTTTTAAATATAAAATCTACTGTTACATCCACTTCAGGATATGATGTAACACCATCAACTACATTTAGAGATACCACTTCGATGTTATTCTCTCTAATCATTTCTTTTGTTAGATAAACGGTACTGTCAATTACAATAGCATATTTATTCATTAGATTCTCCCCTTATTATTCTGTTGTCCAAGAAACCCCGTATCCGTTTGCACCTAGATGTAAACTGAATACTGGTCCTAAGTACTCATTAAAAGTAATTTTAATGTTGCTAAATTTTTCTTTAATTGCTTTTTCTAACTCTCTTGCTGTATCAAGCGAGTTGTGACTTAAAACACGTACATATAGAGTTTTTGCATTTTTTGTGGTTTCACTAATATTTTCTAAGATAGCATCAAATACTTTCTTATGGGTTCTAGCAGATTTAAATAAATCAAGTTTCCCATCAACCATTTGAATGAGTGGTTTCACTCTTAAAACTGTTCCAATTATTGCTTTAGCTCTTGACAATCTTCCAGATCGTCTTAAATTCTCTAGTCCTTCAACTGTAAAGATTAAATGAGATTTCTCGATTAAATGATCTATTCTTTTAATAATTTCATCTGTTTCTTTATTTGCCTCAATCATTTCAATTAGTTCCAATGTAATCATTTCATTACCGAAAGCAGCCATTTTAGATTCGAATACATGAACTATTTCTGGTTTATCTAGCATCGTTTTGGCTAAAGTAGCACTTTGAAAAGTTCCACTCAAAGGTGGTGCAAGTGTTAATACGAAGATTTTTTCGACACCTTGTTTAATATATTCTTCATAAATGTCATTAAATTCAACCGGTGAAGGTTGACTTGTGGTAAGTTTATGCCCTTTATTTAATCTTGAGTAAACAAAATTCACATCCACATCCATTTCCTTAAATGTTTCATCCCTATCGATAATGTTTAAACTAGCTCTTTTAATATTGTTTTTTTTAAATTGATCTTCTGATAAGTAAAAAGTACTATCTACAACTATTCCAAATTTCATATAACTCACTCCTATTTTTTTATAGTAGACCCCAATACACGCATATAAAATGAAAAATACTTCCTCCTAGTACAAATAGATGCCAAACAAAGTGTGAATATTTGAATTTTGCAACATAGAATGCTACACCTATTGTATAACTAAGTCCTCCTAATAATATGTAGATGAAATTGTCATCAAGTCCGCTTATAACATCTTTATAAACAAACAACACACTCCACCCCATAATTAGGTAAATGGCTAAATGAACTTTCTGGTACTTTTTAATCCAAATTGATTTAAATACAATCCCCACGATTGTAATAGTCCAAAGTACCGCAAGCAATATGTATCCAGTTAAACTATTAGCAACTAAAACTAGAAATGGTGTGTAAGTTCCAGTAATTAATAAAAAGATTCCAGAATGATCTAACCTCTGAAACACTGCAGTTACACGCTTCATTTTTTCTGGAAAAGAATGAAACAAAGTACTGGAAATGTAAAGCATAATTAATGATATTCCAAATGCTAAACTTGAAAGTACTTCAGGTGTTGTATCTGCCTTTACTAGCATTAGTACCAATGCGATAACCGCTAATATAAAGCCTACTCCGTGCGAAATAGCATTCGCTATAAGTTCTCCTAATGATGTTGTTTTATTCATGGTGTGTCACCCCTTCTAAGATTACTCTATCACACATAATAATTTATCATTAATTACTCTATGTGTCAAGGTAATTACCAGACAAAAGAAAAAACCTACTTCTAGTAGGTCTTTAATTGGTAAAGAAATGTTTAAGGTGAGGTATACGTGTTTTATAGAATTGATATTTTTTGTCTTGTTGTAACTCTAGTATTTGATTGTTAAGTTTCCTTAGTTTAAGATTATCAGAAAGTTTTGGGTAATTTTGAATCATCTTTGTATAGGTATAGAACCACAATTTATAATCATCGAATTTACCAAATGATTTTACACTTTTGTTTTTCATACTCCATGGTTTTAGCCCTGCAAAATGAATACCATAAAGCACGTCAATTTCAGGATAACCATTAAATGATGAAAATCTGAGGTCCATATTTGTCCATTGTCCACTTAATTTATCAGTAATGTATTGCATCTCAGGCCAGTTATAAGTAGAAATTTCTTCCTGAATTTCTGGCATGAGCAAGTCATCCATTATACTCTCATAAAGACTCATTGTTGGCTTAAACAAATACAAACTAGCGTTAACTCCCATATTCTCTTTATCTATTTTAATTCGATCTGTTATTTCTTTTGGTATCAATGTTCCATGTGGAACATGACTATAAATTTTATGCCAATTCCAAGTACCATCTACGTGAACACTTTCAGGTATAATATATGAACCATCAACATACTCCATACAGTATTCCTTCTTCTCATTTATGATTCCAGCTGGAGCATTTAAGTCAAATAATTCATCATACTTAGTAAGTGGTAATAAGTCACAATCAGCGATAATAATCTTATCATAATTTTTCCCTAAATCTCCATCCTTACCAAGTCTGAATGCATTAAATCTAGAAAATAAAAAAGGTCTGTCTTGCCTTTCGTGTCTTCGGTCATGTGGAACATATACTTCATCAATTACTAAAACATCATCATATAGTTCTCTGAGTGATTTTATAGCAAAATCACTTATGTTATCAGAAACAATACAGATTAAATCTGATTTTGTTTTTTGTAACCTTAAGGCATATGCAAAGACTAGTGCCCCAGGTAAATATGAATCATTTCTGATAATGAATGTTACAAAGGCATTATTACTCATAAAAATCATTCCCTTATGTCTTTATCTATTTCATAATTTATTATACAATATATATTGAGAATAGTGGTGATAATATGGATAAAAGACAACTTTATATTGAACAGAAACAAAAAAGAGCCCTAGAAGATGGCGTTGTTTGTGTCTGTAAACAGGTAACTGAAAGAAGAATCAGGAAAGCTGTCAAGAACGGTGCAAGAAGGTTTATTTCAGTGAAACAGCAAACAGATGCAGGAAGTAGTTGTGGGCTTTGTACACCATTTGTTGAAGATATTATTGAAGATGAAAAAAAGAAGCGATGAGCTTCTTTTTTATTTGTTTTCGTTAATAAATATTTGCACAACATCTGGATCAAACTGTGTTCCTGAGCATAACTCTAATTCTTTAAAAGCCTCTTCTTTTGACATAGCTTTTCGATAAACACGATTACTAATCATTGCATCAAATGCATCGGCAACACTTAATATTCTATCAAGTAAAGGTATCGCATATCCCTTTAAACCCTTTGGATATCCTGATCCATCCCATTTTTCTTGGTGATAAAGTATATAATTCGCTACTTTTTTTAATTCAGGAGTTGCCATAGCGATACGATATCCTATTTCAGAATGTTTTTTCATTTCTTCCCATTGAGCTTCATCGAGAGGTCCTGGGTAATTTAAGATCGTATCGGATACTCCAATTTTACCAACATCATGTAGCGTACAAAGTAATTCCAAGTCACTTAGTTCTTCGGAAGACACATTATATCTGAAAGCTACTTTTTTTGCAGTATTGTATAATCTTGACGTGTGTTCCTCTGTCTCGTGGCTCTTCTCATATAAAGCAGTACGCATCGAATTCAGAATTGATGAATACATACTATTTTTGGTTAACATTTTACGTTTATACATATTTGTTTCAGCAATTTTTAGAACATCAAATACATCTTCATAATCATGTATTTTAGTTCCATAACCCAAAGATACACTCGGGATTAAACCTTGAACACTATCTACAACTGTCAGTTCATCAAAATATCTGATTATTCTTTTTAATACCATAAATGACTCATCAGATGAAGTTTGTGGTAATAATATTACAAACTCATCTCCACCCCATCTACCAATGATATCTTCTGTTCTACAAGCTTGTTTCAATACTTTTGCTACTCTTCTTAATAAATTATCTCCAAAGTCATGCCCAAATACATCATTCGTGATTTTTAGACCATTTACATCTCCCATGATAATTGAAAATGGTAATTGTCTTTTCGAGTCTAGCCTTCTTAAAGTTTCTTCTAAATATGTACGATTGTATAGTCCTGTTAAAACATCATGATAACTTAAATAAAGGATTTCCTTTTCTCTTTTCCTAGATTCTGATGTATCAAATAATGTTATAACTTTTCCTAGGTTCTCGTCATTCTTCCCAATAATTTTTGATAAACCAAAGTTAACATGCCAAAACATACCATCTTTACTTAGTAGCAACACGTCCTCTTTTTTGTTTGTATCGATGCTTAAATACTTTAAAGGTCTATCCTCTTGTATGACAGTTAATACTTTTGTAATATGTAATCCTATTGATTCATTTTCACTTACTCCAGTCATACTAATGGCGGTTTGATTCATTAATGTAATTTTATTTTCTTGATTTAATATAATTATCCCTTGATCAATTGCTTTTAAAGTATGATTCAAATAATTAATTTCTGAAATTGATTCCTCTTCTAATATCGGATTTGAGTAATCATTTACAATTGCAATAGAATATTTATCTTGTCCAAAATCAAAAGAGTTAATGACACCCTTTATATTTCTTCTCGTTCCATCTTTGGTTGTAATATTCAGCGTTATCTCACCTTGGTCTTTTGATTCAATCAATTTGTTAATGTTTTTAAGACTATGATTATCTAAAAAAGTACCGTGTGATAATGTGTCAATTTCATCTCCAGTTAAGTTTAGTAATTTTGCCATAAAAGGGTTTCGATAAACAACTTTGTTATCGTTGAAAACGACAATACCTTCTTGTACAGAATCAAAATATCCACCTATGGCTTGTATAAATAAATCATCATGTTTGCTTTTATCTAATGTAGTGTTTTTAACAAATATAGTATATTCCTTATCAGAAAACTCTATTTTAGATACCTTACAGATGAAGTTTTTTCTAAATTCTACTTCACTTAATATGATATCCTTACATGATTCATATTTATCTTCCATTATTCCTAAATCCATCTTTGTGAAATTTCGATTATAACAGACATCGTATTCATTACTAAGAATTACAAAATCGTTTTTTATTAAATATGCTAACAATTCTCCGTATTTTTCGATTTTCATATGATTATCATGCTCCTATTCAACTAAGCTTCCGAATCCAAGAATACTTGTTTCACCTTCACCATTCTTAAAAGGTTCTAATGTGAATTTAATCTTTGGTCCAAATATGTCTGTCTCAACTACTGTACTAACGCCACTTAACACTAACTTTATTTTCTCAGTAACTTGTTGTCTATCCTTGTATACTTGAAGGATATTCATCGGCTTTGATATATCCAACTGGCTTTCTAGAGAGTTTAATAACTTCCCTTTCAAATATACAATATCTCCTGTTGAGTTGATTTCAAATACAAGATTATTTACATTTGATAATAAAATATCACGTTTTGATATTTTTTGATTGAGTATTTCCTCAGTTAACTTGTTGTGGGAAATATCAAGACTGTATCCAATGATCCCAATATATTTACCTTCTAGATTGAAGAGTGGAACTTTTGTAACTTCAGTCCATAGTAACAATTTCTTATTCTGAGTCTGAAAAATATAGGATAGTTTCTTTTTTGACTTTATGGCATTTTGATCACTTGTAACAAATTCATTCGCAATATCTTTATCAAAGATTTCATAATCATCTTTCATAAACATCTTTTTTGATTTTTTTCCGGTACTATTTTCAAATGCTTTATTTGCAAATACATATCTTCCAATATGATCTTTAATCCAAACTTCTATTGGGAACATATCTAGTGTAAGTTGTAGTGAATCACTTTCTTTCAGTAAAAACTCGTTTACATTTGATATTGAAAAACTATCTATAATATTATTTATAGGTTCTTGATTCTCAATGTTCTCATATTCATAACTGGTAAATTCTTTTCTAATGTCCTTCCCAAAAAGTAACTTATAGTCTAGAAAATCTAATAATGTAAGAGAGAAATAACGAAAAGCACCACTACTATGGTATAACTTAATAGTGATTTCAGCAGATACATTAACAGAATATGCCATGTCATAAAATATTGATTTATCCTTTGGAACGATGATATCAACGAATGGCTTACCTATTAGGTTTTGAAGGTCGTATCCAAGTAATTCAAGAAATTTCGCGTTTGATTTTTCTATCAAAAAATTCTTATCTAATTGGATAATTACCCCTTTAAATTTTTCATCTAAAAACATATTATTGGTA
>JBFFKS010000012.1:0-14330 GCA_041555275.1 Xianfuyuplasma sp.
TTAATATTTTTTTGTATGTTGGCCAATTATGAATAAACTTTGCTTTTAATTCTTTTAGTTTTTTCATACTATCAACCCCTAACCTTTTTTTGTCGTTCACGTGTTATCAAGAACAATAATGAAATAACGACAATTTGAATAGAACTGTAAATAAGGGCCATAGCAGAAGCATAACCATCACGCCTTGCTCCATCATTTTTTGATTCTAGGATAATAGAATTAATTGGGTTCCCATCGAAGTTTGCCAAGAACACAACAATGAAGATTATAGAAACACTAATTGCTGAACGTAATGCAGGGAATGTTATTTTCCAAAAGATAGACCAACTGTTTGCTCCATCAATTGCAGCAGCTTCGTATAAACTACGATCCACTTTTTGAAGCATGGCTAAGAAGATTAATATTGGTACCCCACAATACCATAATATTTCAATTACAATAGAGAATAACTCAATAAAGAGATCTACTGCCATTTCGGGAACTAGGGTTGTAATAATGTCCATTACAAAGAAACTTAATTCAATATCCATTCCTCCATAATCAGCCATATTTTCTAGTAATTCACCGTTTAGAATTATGATTGGCAAGAAGAATATCATTCTAAATAGAGATTTTCCTTTTATGTTTTGATTTAGCAACATTGCGATGATTACAGCAAGTGCGATGATTACCGGTGTAAACAAGAATACTCTTACTAAGAAATTTTGAACTTCTAAGACAAAATCGATGTCCTCAAAAAGGATACGTTGGAAGTTTTTAAGTCCCACCCAATCATAAGCATAAGCTTGTTCCACAATTGTTACATTATTTAAGCTCATATAGATAATTCTTCCAAATGGATAAACGACCAAAACGAAGAACCCAATAATCCATGGCATTATAAATAAATATCCACTTTTGGCACTTTTTTGAGCTAATGTTGTATTGTCATTCTTAGAAGAAAATAGATTTCTAACTTTTTTCTGTGCGTTTTTTAAAACAGAATTTTTTTCAATTACTGTTTGGCTATTTGGATTAACACTCATCGAATCACCACATAACTTTCAGCAGGGATTATGACTGTTTCAATTGTCACTTCTGCATTGTTGTAGTTGAGTAATATTTGTACATTATTTTCATATTCAACAAGTACAACACCTTCAGCTACATAGGTATGGTCAATC
Source organism: Xianfuyuplasma sp. (assembly GCA_041555275.1). GTDB lineage: Bacteria > Bacillota_I > Bacilli_A > Izemoplasmatales > Izemoplasmataceae > Xianfuyuplasma. The sequence goes on from JBFFKS010000012.1 coordinate 1,164, forward strand.
ATTTCTAAACCAATGGTTTCTTTTAAACCTTCATTGATAAATCCATAATAATCATCCATACGCGTTTTCAATACTTCATACTCTGTAATATATAAAGAACTTGAATTTGTTTTCTTAAGTTCATACGTACTTCCACCAGATAATACAAACGATGGGAAAACACCATATTCAACTAATCTTAACAGTGAAGTAGATTCGTCAGATACAAAATTTAGGTAATCTGAGTACATATCCATATATCCACCAATTACTAATTGCATAAATGGTATGGACGCACTAACGAATGTAAAGTCACTACTACTGATTGGTGAAATATAATATTCTTGGACATTTTTGTACATATATGCATCTGGTTTATAAACGTTTGAAGATACATTATTTGAACTGAAAAACTCTAACATACCATTGATATCTAGCATGTTTTGATTGCTATAAACAATGCCATCATCCCAACTAGTATATATTGAGCGGTCAAGTCCATTTAAAGCGACATTTTCAATGCCATATTCAGTAAGCTCATCTATATCATTCTTCGCATAATTAATATAATGTTCTGTATGATTTACCAAATGAGCAAATCTCATCCATGATAATTCTATATGATAAATTTCACGTTTGCTTAACGTTTGAGCATGTTTTTTACTATAGTTGTCATAACTTCTAACATAGTCTAGATAATAACTAAATGCAATATCGTTTTCTTCCAAATATTGAAGCATTTCTCTGAAATCGTTTTTACCACCAAGTTTTTTAAATATGTCAAAACGATATCCGTTTTGATCCATATCATAAGTCTTTAGTGCTGTAATTATTTCAGTATATCCATCTTCTTGTAAGACATCTAAAATATCTGTTACTTCATTGTACGATGTGATACCTACAAGTTTCTCTGCAATTACTCCCATTGCTACTTCAGAAGCAATAAAATCGACCTTAATAGGCGTTTTTTCATATTCACTACGACGTTTATTACCCAATTGATTTGAATCAACTAGATAACTTTGATATTCTTTTGCCATACCTACGTAATCTGCATTATTACCGGATAAGAAAATATATCTGTTTGTCACATCATAATCATTAACATCATCTTGGAAAGTGATACGGTATTGATCTTGATTAGCACGAGACTGATACTGTTCATAACTTTCACGATATCTATAACTAAAATATGTATAGTAATAATCATTAATAATTCCAGCTGATTTGAAGTTTAGAACACCGTAATTAGCTCCTTGTTCACTGATAACTAAGAAACCAGTATTACCTACATCATGAACCATGCCATAAATCGGCATTGAAATTCTTTGAATTGGTTTTACAGTTAATGCTCTAAATTGAGGTGTAGGAGACATATATCCTAAATCTGTTCCATATACATCTACTTCAAATGTTGCTTTTATTTCTGGTGCGCTTTCAAGTTCAATTATTGCTCCGCTTCCATCAGGCAAGACAACATATCCATCTGATTCGCTTTTGGTTGAACCAAAATATGGAAAGACTTTAATATTTCTTAAAATATAGTATTGTTCTCCTGATACCCAAATATTTGGATTAGACTCTTCTACTGATTCTTTTGGGATATTGACAACAAGTTGTCCATCTTCTATCGTCACATTTAAATTGAATCTAATCATAATTTGATCATCACTAAAATCAACACGTGCTCTAAATCCATTTTCTAACGGTGTAATTGTTGATTCTGCCGCTGGGATTGGATCTGCACCTGGAGGGGTTCTAACATCAAGATAAGTTCTTGATACTGCAGTACTTTCTTTATATAAGTCTAGAGTTACACCTGATTTTATCGGATTAATAACACTGTCACTTTTTCCAGCAAAACTATCGTTAAAATTATAAGATGAATACACATATCCATTTGCTTTTACTCTTACAGCAATCGCTAACGTTTCAGGTTCTAGATATAATTCTAGTTCTGCATCCTCGGCCATTTTGTCAAAGGTGTTTGGAATTGTAAAGTTATAATTAATCTCATCTTTATCCGGTGTTTCTACATATGAATTTGTTTCATAATTAGTGTCTGATAAACTATTTCCTAATGTTATTTCATAGTCAATATCATGCGCATTTACTCGTGATACCGCAATAAATCCAAATATAGTAAATGGAATTATGCTCAATAATAATATTTTCTTAATCATCGTTCCACCAACTCCCTAACAATCTCGGTCGAGACTGTAAATATTTGTGTGTTTAAAGAGTATACAATGAATAAGAAGATTCCCATAATTAACATTGTAAACATTGAAACTGCGATAATTTTAAATGTTTCTCCAACTTCGTAATTATGAATTTCTTTTATCATAAAGAAGAAATAAATTGTAACCCATATTAAAGTTAATACAAGTGGGAAATTATAGAATACTGCTTCTTGATAAGTTAGTACGTTACTTATAATTATCACAAAAGGAGCAATAATCAATAATGGTGTAAAACTCATCGCTGTTGATACATAAACATTTTTGAATGATCCTTCACCATCATTAACCAAACATACAAAGTAGTTTGCAACGACCCAAAGAACTAAAATAATTGTTAATATCAGTAGTTCATAAACTACATTCGCATTTGCATTTTCTAAGAAGATTATATTGGTTACTTCGTAATACATAATATATAAAAGAGCCAATAAGAAATAGATAATTGAAGCAGTTTTTATACCCACTCGATCATGTCTTTTAATTTCGTAAAAACCATCTAGTGGATGTCTAATAAAATATTTTATATACGTTAGTTCATCGAGCACTTTTGATTTCTTTCGTAAATTTTTATACCAATCTTCAAGTCCTTTTGTAAAATGGATTTTTTTATTTATAAATACGAAGACCCATCTAGAGATAAGAACAATCAATAATCCAAAGAATACTAATTCAAGATTCTGTTCCATCCACTCTTGTCGAACTTGCCAATAAGTATTAGAAATTCCATCTTTATATGTGGCATATGTGTACTCTTGTAGTGCTTCTTCGAAACGATCTTGTCGAACATATGCATCTCCAAGACCTACGTGTGCTAAATCAAAGACAGTTGCATATTCTAAACTAAATTGCCAATTTTGCCTAGCTAGTTCCTCATCACCATCTTGATAAGCTTGTAGAGCTGTATGAACAGCATCTGTAAATTTTGTTGGTTTGTACACCTGTAATAATTTATTTCCTTGGTCTACAACGAATAAACTATCATTTGAATCAACGGCGATACTTTTTGGCAATGACAATAATCCCTCTCGATCGATACCACGATCACTAACACTGAAACTAAAGATCAATCTTCCATCAGCATTGTATTCATTAATCCAACCAAATTCTTCAATAACAAGAATATTACCATAATTACCAACCCATAAATCAACGGCTCCAACCCAACCTCTAGCATCAGTACTAAAGTAGTTTTTACCAGATACGTTAAATTTCTTAATAACATTATCTTCTAGTGTTGAAGTTACAGTATAAATAAATCCTTTATGGTCTATTGCAACTCCACTTACATAATCAATATCAATATTTGATTGATCTCGCAACTCTTCTTTTTGGTTTTCACTTAAGAAGAGAGATCTTATCGTATCAACAATAGGTGTTCTTATTGGATTTCCTCCAAAGAATGTTAAAAATTCTCCTTGTTCATTCAACATGATTAAACCATTGTCAGATTGTGCTCCAACTACATACATATTCCCGCGTTTATCAACAACTACTTTACGAGGTGCGAATGTATAACCTATCCCTTCAATTGGATTAAACACAGGTGCACTTGGAGTTGTGACAACTTGAATAGGTTTCACAGTAGATGCTAGAACTGTAATTTTAAGGACAGTGTCATCATTATAATTCGTTGTCACCCAGTTCCCTAAGAACTTACCATACATTTCAGAAGAATCTACTTTTTCGAATACAGGTTCTTTCGTATTAATATCCTTGAACAAAACAATATCTTTACCTGCATCAGTTTGTCCAGTCACTTCTACTTCATAGATTGGTTCACCTATTGGTTGATTTGTTTCAGGATCTGAAGCATAAACGACATCACCATTTGAAAACTCATCATCCAGGTCAAGATCATCCATCCACAATGTGAATGCTGCAGTTTTGTTTAATACTGCTTCTCGATCAAAGATAAAGATGCTTTTTCTAAAACTATCACAAACATAAATTTTGTCTTCGGTAACAAAGATAGAGTTAACAGCATTAAATCCATCTTTTGCGCCGACTTCAGACTCGACATATTCAATTTTATCTACATAGTTCAATTCATTGTCAAAGATAAAGATTTTCGCATGTCCGCTATCGGTAACATAAACATAATCTTCATAATCAACATATACATATTCTGGTGTCCTAAACACTTCTCCACCAGCATTTAATACTTGTCCATTTGGCGTATAAGCATCACTAGTCTTAATCCAACCATCCTCATAATCAGTCGTATAAGTGTAATATGGTGTGCTTGCTGCTAGTACTTCTTTTGTTGCACTAATGAAGAATAGGGCGATAATTAGTGCAAACATCATTATTGTTACTGCGCTTGTAAATTTTTTCATTATTTGATACCTGAATGTGCCATTGAGGCCATTACTTTATTTTGCATAAAGATAAAGATAATTAAATTCGGAACGAACATAATTAACTGTGCTGCAGCACCAACACCGGCAGTAACGACAATGTTTCCTTGCTGACTTATCACAGTACTCATATAGAATGGTAAAGTCCTGAGAGCTTCTCGATCAATATATAGGTTTGATCCTTCCGTATTCGCCCATGACATTTGGAAGGCTAAGATTGCAACTGTTACAAGTGCTGGTTTTACAAGGGGAAGTGCGATACTCCACCAAATTCTCCAGTTTCCAGCACCATCTATTTTAGCTGCTTCTAGTAACTCTTGTGGTACACTTGTATCCATAAATTGTTTCACTAAGAATAATCCTACTGGCATTGCAAGTAATGGAATAATGTGTGCCAACATAGAATTGTAAATTCCAATATTAATTAATACTAAAAATCGCGGTATTGCGACAGCAATAGGTACAAACATTAGACTAAATTGATTAATTTTGTTTAATGTATGTTTTCCTTTAAATTCTAGTTTACTTAATGCAAATGCTGCTAAACTACTGAGAATAACAGATGCGATAATTACTGCAATTGTTGATATAACTGAGTTGAAGATATATCGACTAATTGGAATACCAGATTCACTTGAAAATGCAACCAATCGTACGAAGTTTTCAATGGTTGGTCTTTTTACAAAAAACTTTGGCGGATATGCAAATAATTCTGTGAATGGTTTAAATGCGTGGTTGAAAATAAAGATAATTGGAAGTCCCATAAAGACTGATACGGTGAGAAGGAATGCGTGGAAACGCCACTGATCTTTATGGAATCGTTTTGGATTAAATGTTATACCTGATTTAGCCATAATATCAGTCCCTTTCTCCGAATAATCGGTAGGCTATGCGGTTAAATAAAACCACAATTAAGAGCAAGATTACAGTCACAGCACTTGCGTAACCCATCTCGAATCTTGTAAATCCAAAATCATTTGCGTGGTCTACAATAAGCCAACCAGCATATTGTGGTGGTGTTCCCCCACCGGCAAGGGCTTGCGCCAATCCCGCACTATTAAATGTACCAATAATTGCCATTACAGCACCAAATAGCATTTGAGGTTTCATTGAAGGAATGGTAATGTAGAATATTTCTTGCCATCTATTTTTCATACCATCAATGGCTGCTGCTTCATATAAACTACGATCAATATTTAATACACCAGCAAGCATAGCTAAGAAACCTAGACCCATACTACTCCATAAAGATACAAGAATCATAATAATAAATAAATAATCAGCATCCTGTAAAAACTGTGTTGGTGAATCTGCACCAAACCAGTTAATCATGATGTTGTTTAAATAACCTGTTTCGTCACCACTAAAAACAATACGCCATACATTGGCCATCATAATAGCACCTGTAATACTTGGTGAATAAATAATAACGGCATAAATTGTACGTGCTCTATGTGGTACTTGTGCCAACATCCAAGCTAAGAAGAATGCCAACATATAACCAAGTGGTCCAACAACTAAACTAAATAAAATCGTATTTGAAACTGCTTTTTGAAGGAAAACTGTATCCCCTGTAAATATATCAACATAGTTTTGAAGACCAATAAATTCTGGTGTCTGAATCGTATTGAATGCAGTAAATGATAATCCCATTGCAACCAATACAGGAAGGGCTATGATTAGAATAAATAATGTTGCATAAGGTGCCACAAAAAACCATGGGTTTTGTGCACGTTTATTCCACTTGTCTTTCAAAGTTAATGGTTTACTCATCTTCATCACCTCTTTCTTCTATCCAGGTATGGATATTATCAGAAGTAACAACGATATATGGTTTAACCATTTCACCGTCAGCATAGTACCCAAATTCAGTTAACTTACGTTTCAATTCACGATTAATTATTACAACTGCATCATCAATTGCGACTCGTGGATTTACACCATCATTAACAACTTTATTCCATGCGTTACTTAGTTCTCTTTCTACTAAGTAATCTCCAGGTACTTTTCCAGTTGTTCTAACCCACTCCCATTGCTCTAGGACTTCGTATTTAGAATCACTTGGCCAAGCACTCGTTTTAAACGCTTCAACATTTGCTGTCATATGTAAAAACTCATCTCCAAGTAATGATTGAAGTTGATATGTAAATTTACTTTGAATCTCAGCACTAAACCACCATTGGAAATAGTCCCAAGCTTTTTCTTGTTTTACACTGTCTTTGAAAATGACACTACTTACACCATATGTTGGGTCCCATCGTTCAATACAACGACCATCTGTTAATGGACCTGGACACTCACTTTCATCCTTGTCGTATTCAATTCCAGGAATTGGAATCACTCCCCATTGACCAGCAAGTTCAGGAGCAGCATATTTTAATTGGATATATGTGTTTCCATCACCTATTCCTAATGGTGTTTGACCATCTCTAAATTTCTGGAAAAAATTCGAAGTGGTAATTGGTACATTGTACACACTAAATAAGTCTGTCATAAATTCAAATGCATCATATGCTCCATTTTCATTTATAACTACTTTATCTCCAGTGTCATTGTATAAAACACCTTGATGTTGGTAGATAAATGGTGTTGTTTCCCCGAATGTTTTAAAGGCATTATCACCACCAAGTGGTGTGTAAAAATAATAGTTGTATTTCTGCATAATAGGAATGAGTGAAACGACTTCTTCCCATGTTTGTGGAGGATCTACTTGTAAAAACTCTAAAACGTCTTTACGGTAGAACAACAATTTAACATCCATTGTTTCAGGTATTGAATATACACCATCCTCAAATATATATGGAACGAAACTATTTGGATTGAAATCATGCGTCAACTCATCAAAATTCTCAAATTCACTTAAATCTTCAATCATACCTCTTAATGCAAATTCAAATGGTCTTGTTACACTGAGTCCCATTGCTGCATCAGGGGTTGTCCTAGCAGCGTTAGCTAAAACAATTTTATTTTCATCTGGCATTACTGATAACTGCACTTTTATGCCACTGTATTCAGTAAATTCTTCATCAATCATTCTTTGCATTATTTGAATATATAGTCGTGATTGACGAACCCAAACAACGACAGTATCATCGTCTACTTCAGTTTGCTCATTATATTTCGGATCAAAAAACGAGTAGAAGAAAGCGCGAATACTTTCCCAAGATTGCACAAATATATTTGCATTTGTTTTTGGTAAGGATGCATCCTCATCGTGGAAATATATCGCATCAAGTTGTAATGGAGAATCAATCAATGTTGGTAATATAACATTGATACGTCCATAAATCGATCCATCTCCAACATTAAATCTTGTATTAAATGGTGGAATTTCATCTGGATCTTCGATAAATTGATCAAAATATTCCATTGCTAATTCTAGTTCACTTATTGCACTAATTCGATTACTTCCATAGATTTCGACAATCTGGTCTCTTGCTGTTTTAACTTCATCTCTTAATCTTTGTAAATCATCAGTTAGTGTTGGAATATAGATGTCTAGTTTATAATCACGATATTTATCTGTCAGTCCACCTGTAATTTTATTTACGTCACGAGCAATATCATCAATGTCGCTTAGGACACTAATTAGTTGATGATATATGTCTCTAATGCGACTATTTATAACTGTCAAAGTTAATTCATGTTCTCCAGCTTCAAAATAAATTTTAAAATTTTCCTCTCCATGGAGGGTTTCAATTTTCCAACTTCTTGAATATTCGAATGGATAACTCTCTAATTCTTTAAATGGTATTTCCCCATCAATATAAATTGCTCTATTAGACGCTAATCCATCGTTTTCACTTTGCAAGTATTTTAGTGATATATTGTAGTATCCTGTTTCAGGCACATCAAATACATAGGTTACACTGTCACCACTTTTACGATACGATGTCTGATCTAGAACATTTAACACTCTATTCTTGTAAGAATATGGTGTTAAAGATGGATTCCTTACAAATTTAGCACGGATATTTTGTTTACTCTCATATGTATAACGTTCTGCTTGCAGTTCAATTGTACTTACTGCTGATGAAGTTGCAGGCTTGCTGTTTAAATATTCGGAATAAGTCAAAGTTTCAGTATACAAGTTCCCAACTGTGATGTCGCCAAATAGAATAAAGCCTTCATTCACAGAAACTGTAATTTCACTGTCTCCTTGAGGTAGATACACTTTCAAAGGTTCACGATAAAAGAAATTCGGATCAATCAACGCAAAATTACTCCACTCAGAATATAAAAAACTGTTTGGAGTTATTTCATCACCGAATCGATCATACACAAGATCTTCTTCAACTTCCCAACGTAATGGCACTTCAATATTATACATCTCATTATATTGAATTTCTCCATTCACTTCAAAAGCAATAGAAGGTCTTAACAATGTTTCTTCTAATAAATAGTAATCAAAGTAAAACTCGTATAATCCTTCTTCTGTGACACTCACATTAAAGGTCATACTTTCTGTTGGTGTTACTTTTACAACATCACTCTTGTAACCGTTAGAATTCGCTTGAGTAATCACTTCTCCACCAACTATTTCACTTGGTAATATCGTATTCACTTGACTCGGAAACAATGCCCCCATCGCTTTCCAAGCTTCATAAACACCATAATAACTACTACTTTCATCGTAACCTAATGCATAGTCTATACTAGCCATTGAGATACTATCTTTTTTCGTATTATCTAACATTGAATGCTCATTTTCATATGCTTTAACATCATTTAAATGAGCCAAAATGCTTCCTCCGAATATTAATGAAAGTAATAGGGTAAAAATCAATATTTTTTTCATAATACCACTCCCTACTATACAATAATTAAACCAATAACTCTTCAAACGAAGTCGAAGAGTCATTGGAATAATATTTAAATTAAGTTATTTTTATTCAACACCAACGTAGTATTGTAAGTACTCTTCAATCGCTTCGTTTAACGTCTCTTGCCTACCAGGTGCGATATCGATAAAGCTTAAACTTTCGTCACGCATTTGGTCTTTAATTGTCCAAGGATCGAAGTCATTTGCTACACTAGCGAATGCAGGGATTTGTCTCGGATATGGATTTGCATTTGACATTTGATATTGGAAATCAGCATTTTGGAATGCTTCAAAGTTAAATCTTGCTAAAGCACTAGTTTCATCAAATCCTTTTACAAGTGGATGTAATGCCATAACAGCAGGATTAGATGTAATAGGCCAACCTTGAATATAGTCCATTAAATATCTTGTTCCATCAACGAAGTCAGTATCAAGGTTATCATAGATTAGATCCCATCTTGATTCTAAACCTTCAACACCAAATGTTAACCACTTAACTAATTGGAATGCAGCTTCTGCTTTTACTCTATCATCTTCTAGTAATTTAGATAAACTATAATAGTCATGATATGTGTAAGTTGCAGTTTCTCCACCTTCAGGTGCGATTGGATAAGGATAAATATCAATTTCAAATCCTTTATCAACCATTCTACTTACAGAACTGTTAAATTCCCATAAGTAAATCGTATTGATTCCACGTAAACCATCTGTCCATGAATCAGTTGCATCTGGACATTTAGTTTCACGATCTGTTTCGGTTAAATCATAGAAATGCCAACCTTGTTTTGCTTCAGTTGCTACGCTTTCTAGCCATGCTCCATAGTTTGAAGCATTAGCAAAGTCGAATCTTTGTGTAATAATGTTATATCCTTTATATCCATTTGGTACACTATCAAAATAGTTAGGACCAAAGATACTAAAGTCGATTACACCAGGAAATACACATTGTCCTGCATTTGTAATTGCACCAATTTGGCTTCGTACAGCTTCGTACTCTGCATAAGTCCAGTCATAACCAGGTGCTGTAATTCCTAAATCGGCTAGTAAACCAGTATTTACAGCAACGAGAGGTCCAACACCTTGCCATGGGATACCCCACATTTGCAAGTTGTCATAAGTCATCATTCCTGAACGAGCATTTGGCGTAATGAATTCAGCTTCTTCATCTGTATCTATGTAAGGTTTCAAATCTAATGTCATTCCCTTATCATATGTTTCTGCACCTTTAGGATTAAAGAATACATCAGGTAAATTTCCTTCAAGTAATGCATTTTCTTGGATTAATAATAATCCGTCATCTCCGTTTTCCCAACCACTTGAATATAGTGGATCACGAGTTACAGAGATATTTGGATATTGTTCCATAAATTTCAGAATGTTCATCCATACAGCATTGGTTTCATCTTCTGCACCATAATAGCTATATCCAATTACTAATTCAATTGTATCTTGTTGCCAGTCTGGAGTTCCATCACTATTGTTATCTACATTATAGATAATACCTTCGTGAACTTCACGAGCACGGTCCAAATCAGTTTTACAGATTTCTTGATCCGGGTCCTCTTCACATGTAAATGCAGTTACAGTTAAGTTAACATTTAAACTTGCTGCGATACCAGCAGTATCTGTTGCACTTAATGTGATTGCATATTCTCCTACTGTGTCTAAATCATAATTACCAGTCACACGAATTGTAAGCGCGTTTCCATCTTTATCATTTACTGTGATACCAGAAAGGTCCACAGCATCTGCTCCCACTTTCATCTCAATATATCCATTTTCTTGGATTCCTGTAAATGTAGGAGGAGTTGTGTCAGTTGTACAAGCAGTTAGTACTAAGGCAAATACAACTGCAGAAATTAATAATAAAACTTTTTTCATATATTTGTTCCTCCTTAATGACGTTTAATAAAGAATAATGTAGCTCCACCTAATAAGGCAATAACACCAGCTAAATATACTACGAATGAATTTCCAATTGATGAGAAACATCCAGATAATGGTGAGTCATCAACTTCTTCACCTAGTTCAACTGTAACTTCAATACTTTCAGTATCTTTGTTTCCAGCTGCATCTTCAGCAGTAAATTTAACGAAGAATGTTCCTGCTGTAGTTAAATCAACCTGTGAAACATCAATTGTAATTGTACCTTCAGTAGTAGTTGCATAATCGCTCCATGTAGGAATGTCATCACCAACAGTTAGAGTTAATTCAGTAACAGTTAATGTTAATACAGGGAATTCCACATCAATTACAGTGAATACGAATGATTTTGTAGCTTCATTCATCCAAGCATCAACAGCTTTGATGATTACAGTTTGTTCACCAGCAACACTTAAGTCTAATGTTTGTACGATTTCATACATCATTTCACCATCGCGGTTATCAATAACATTAATAACGTTGAAGTAATCCATTAAGTTAAATGTTTCATCACTATTAATTTCAAAAGGAACGTCTGGATTGATTGTAGGTGTAATAACTGGAGCTTCGTTGTCAATATCTAATTCTAGATAAATGATAAATCCGTTTTCATCCACAAATTTTAACATATATTCTTTTGTAACATCTAGTTTATTTGCATCAGATAATACTAATGTATGATAAGCACTACCTGCTACTGCGTTTCCTTCTTCGATATATAGAGTTACATCTCCATCAAATGTGAATTTTACATCACCAGGAGTTATTTCAGGGTCTCCCCATGCAAATCCACTATCTAATTCACCTTCAAATAACACTTTGAATGCTTGTTCTGGTTTTACAACAGTACCATCAATAGCAGTAGTTTCTTGAACTTTTACGTTATCAATGTATACTTTTGTATTTACAGCTGTTGCTAATTCAAATACCAATTTACCTTGATCAGATGTAGAAGGTTGATTCATTGTGAAATCAAGAGTATAAGTTGTCATATCGGTAGTTAAATCAAATTGTGTTTTAGCAACAAAATCAGTAAACCAAGGATCGTTATCTAATGCATCTCCAAATGCTAGCATAATTGATTTTGCAGCATCCGCTTTTGCATCAAATGAAATTCGATAAGTTTTACCGTTTTCAACAGCAAATCCTTCTTGGTAAACTTGTGTCGCATATGATTGTGGAGTACCAGTATAAATAACATCTACTGCTAACATTTCGTTTTCAATAGCAACTACTGATTGAGTTTCCCCACTCCATTGATCTCCATACCATGCTGCCCATACTGAATCAGCAAATGTATCATTTTCAAAAGTAGAATCAACGACACTGTTTGGTTCACCAACACATACTTCAATTACGAAGTTTCCAAAACTATCTAAACCAGTTGCAGTTATTGCAGCACCAGGATTCCATCCTTGTACTGAACCAACTAAACCAATTTGATGGAATGCGTTAATTGATGTTGAATTATTAACATGTACAGTTAATTTATCTTCACCAGGAGCACAAGTTACTGTAGGAGTAAATGTTCCAACTCCACCAAAGGTATATTTCATCATTTCAACTGGGATGATATTTCCATCACCATCTACTAATTCTAATGATTCTAAGAACATTGTAGGGTTTTCGAAAATTGCACTAATTCTTGTAGGTGTTTTAGCATAAGTTCCAGTTTTTACAATTCCATCACCAGGTACGAAATTGTTAGATGTGTTAAATGGAATAGCCATCTCAGTCATTATAACTAAAGCTTCTTCATCAAACATACCATTCATAACTTTATTCGTATCAGGCACTACTGTTCCAGCAAGAGCAGTAATTTCTTCAAGCATTACATTATCAA
>JBFFKS010000013.1:0-14235 GCA_041555275.1 Xianfuyuplasma sp.
CCCTTCTGTAAATATATATCTGTCTAGTAAGAAGAAGATTAAAACATATCCAAAATAAAATACAGTTCCAATAGATTTCATTACTAATTTAAAATGTTTCATCATTACATACAATCTAAATATTTCCTCTAAAATTGTATATAAAAACATTAACGATATTACTATGATTATGTCATTATATTCAGCGAAATTAAGCACTTCAATTATGAAATATGCTATCGTTAAATTAATAATGAAATTGAAGACAAAATTAACGATTCTATTGCGGTGGAATACACCACCAAATTCAATAGCTATAACCGGTGTTCTTCTTTTTTTTGGATTTTTCTTCTCTAAATCTAGGTTTTCTAATTCCAATTTTTTTATGGCTTCTAGTAGTTCTTCCATCTCTTTTTTCTTATCATCATTTTGGTCAGGCTTATCACTCATAATCACACCTCCAATACTTTTTGTAAATATACTCCTGTATAACTTTTTTTATTAACGGCGATTTCCTCAGGTGTCCCAGTTGCGATAACCATTCCACCCATATCTCCACCTTCTGGACCTAAATCAATAATGTGATCGGCAACTTTAATAACATCGAGGTTATGCTCGATAATAATAACAGTTGCACCAAGATCCACTATATGATTAATCACTTGTAATAAACGTTTTACATCATCACTATGTAATCCAGTTGTTGGTTCATCTAAAATATATAATGTATTTTCAGTAATTCTCTTATGTAGCTCTTTTGCTAATTTCACACGTTGAGCTTCTCCACCACTTAGTGTTGTTGCTGATTGGCCGATTTTTAGATAACCTAGTCCAACATTATGTAATGTTTGAAATTTTTCTTGAGCTTTTGGGATGTTTTTAAAGAATTCAGTTGCGTCTTCTATTGTCATATCTAAAACATCACTTATATTTTTACCTTTATATTTTACTTCTAATGTTTCACTGTTATATCGTTTACCATGACAAACCTCACATGGTACGTATACATCTGGTAAGAAGTGCATTTCTATCTTAATTAGGCCGTCACCACTACATGTTTCACATCGTCCACCTTTTACATTAAAACTAAATCTACCTTTTTTGTATCCACGAATTTTTGCTTCATTAGTTAACGCATAAATATCTCTAATGTTATCAAAAACACCTGTGTATGTTGCTGGGTTAGAACGTGGTGTTCTACCTATAGGCGATTGATCAATATTGATGATTTTTTCAAAGTTTTCTACACCTAGTAATTTATCAAAGTCTCCTTGTTGTCTTTTTTTACGATAGATTATATTGCTTAATCCTTTGTATACACACTCATTGATTAAACTAGATTTTCCACTACCACTTACACCGGTAATCACATTTAAAACACCTTTTGGTATTTTTACATCAATATTTTTAAGGTTGTTTTGTCGAGCACCAATGACTTCAATATAACCTTTGTTGTAAGGTCTTCTACTTTCTGGTACAGGGATTCTCATTCTACCTGATAAGTATTTACCTGTGATACTTGTTTTAGATTTTAATATTTGGTTAATTGTCCCTTGGAATGTAACTTCTCCACCAAGTGCCCCAGCTCCAGGGCCAATGTCAATTATTTGGTCTGCTTCAAACATTGTTTCTTCATCGTGTTCAACAACAATTAAAGTGTTTCCTAAGTCTCTCATTTTTTTGAGGGTGTTAATTAACTTGTGATTATCTCTTTGATGAAGTCCAATACTTGGTTCATCAAGTACATAAAGTACTCCTGTTAATTGTGATCCTATTTGTGTAGCAAGTCGTATACGTTGACTCTCTCCACCACTTAAAGTTGCTGATTTACGAGAAAGTGTTAAATAATTCAATCCAACGTTTTCTAGGAAAGATAAACGTTCAATAATCTCCTTCAAGACCATATCTGATATTTGGGTATCTTGTTCACTTAAGGATAAATTATTAAAGAACTTAACGATTTCTTTTACACTCATATCTGTTACTTCAATGATATCTTTTCCGCCAACTTTTACGCTTAATGCTTTTTCATTTAGTTTTTTTCCATGGCATACATGACAATTTGTTTCTGCCATATAGTTTTCAATCCAATCACGCATAAATCGTGACGTGGTTTCTTTATATCTTCTTTCTAGGTTATTAATGATTCCTTCATATTGGGAAGTTTTTTCATGTCTATAACCCGAAGCTGATTTTCCACCAAAAACAAATTCGATGTTATCTTTGGTTCCATATAAAAATTTATTAAGATCCGATTCCTTCATATCTTTTACTGGTAATTTTAAATCAATATTATAATATTTTGCGACTTGTCGAATCATAGAGAATCCGTACGTGTCTGTATTTCCCCATCCTTTTATTGCGCCATTTAACAGTGACAAATTTTTATCTGGAATAAGTAAGTCTGGGTCTATTTCTCTTTTATGCCCTAGTCCATTACATTCTTGACATGCACCATATGGTGCGTTGAAAGAAAATAGTCTAGGTTGAAGATCTCCGATACTAAAATCACAAAGTGGACATGCATAATGTTCACTATATGTATGTTCCTCGTCATTGATTAATACAACAACTTTTCCTTCACCAAGTTTTGCAGCGGTTTCTAATGAATCAAATAGCCTAGATCTAACACCTTCTTTAACTCTTAAACGATCCACTACAGCTTCAATTGTATGTCGTTTATTCTTTTCTAAAATTATATCGTCATCTAAATCAATAATTTCGCCATTTACTCGAACACGGACATACCCATCTCTACGAAGTTCTTCAAATATTTTAACATGTGTTCCTTTTCTTTCCTTTACTAAAGGAGCTAGAATAATCAATCGGCCTTCATTGGTTTCTAGTACTTTTGTTGTCATTTCCTCGATTGATTGTCCAGATATTTCTATCCCGTGATTCGGACATATTGGTTTCCCTATACGAGCATACATTAATCTTAAGTAGTCGTAAATCTCCGTTACAGTACCAACTGTTGAACGAGGATTTTTAGAGGTTGTTTTTTGATCAATACTAATTGCAGGACTTAGCCCTTCAATACTTTCAACATCTGGTTTTTCCATGTTCCCTAAGAATTGTCTTGCATAAGCACTCAAACTCTCTACGTATCTTCTTTGTCCTTCTTTATATATTGTGTCAAATGCCAAAGAAGACTTACCACTCCCACTTAAACCTGTCATAACGACAAGTTTATTTTTAGGAATACGTAAATCAATATTCTTTAAGTTATTTTCTTTTGCACCTTTTATAACAATTTCGTTTAACATCTAATCACCTATCTAGTAATGCTTTAAATTCCATTTCTGTTAATACTTTAACGTCTAAATCTATAGCCTTTGTTAATTTGCTTCCAGCGTCACTTCCTGCGACAACATAATCAGTTTTTTTACTAACACTTCCTGAAACTTTCCCACCTAATGATTCAATAATGGATTTTACTTCATCTCGTTTATATAATTCTAATTTACCGGTTAAAACAAATGTTTTACCCGAAAATTCAGCTTTTTCCTTTACGTTAGATGTGTAGTTCATATTAAGTCCTAACATCTGTAAATCAAATAATAATTGTTGGTTTTCTTCGTTGCTGAAATACGATACCACACTATCCGCAATGACATCACCTATTTCATCGATGGTGGTTAATGCTTCTTTACTAACATGATATAAATCCTCTAGATTTTTGTAGTTTGATGCGATTACTCTAGATACTTTTTCACCAACGTGTCTTATTCCAAGGCCAAACAATAGTTTGTCTAAATTATTATCTTTACTCTTTTCGATATTATCAAGCAATTTGGTAATGCTTTTTTGGCCAAATCCTTCTTTTGTGACTAAGGTTGCTTTATGGTCTTTGAGTAGATATATATCACTTATGGATTTTAATAATCCATCGTTATAAAACTGCTCAATGATTCGTTCTCCCAATCCTTCAATGTTCATCGCCTTACGAGATGCAAAGTGGATAAGTCCTTCAATTTTTTTTGCATCACAAAACTGATTTGTACAATAATAATCTGATTCCCCTGCTTTTCTAGTTACCGATTCACCACACACAGGACATTCTTGAACCATATTAAACTTATGTGCATTATTTGGTCTTCTGTCTAGGATTACTTTTACTACTTCAGGGATGATATCTCCTGCTTTTCTGATAACTACATAATCGTTTTCTCTTATATCTTTATCAGTAACATAATCCTCATTATGCAGTGTTGCTCTCGAAACTGTGCTTCCTTGTACAATTACCGGATCTAAGTTAGCTACAGGAGTAATTTGTCCAGTACGTCCTACTTGGAAAGTAATGGAGTTGATACGTGTAATAACTTCTTCTGCGGGGAACTTGAAGGCAATTGCCCACTTTGGACTTTTTGCAGTATATCCAATTTTGTCGTATAAATTGATTTGATTTACTTTAATGACAATACCATCTATTTCATATTTAAGGTCATTTCGTTTTTCGCTATAAATCTTTTTATAATCAATAACTTCATCAATATTATGACATTCTTTGCTTAAAGGATTGACTTTAAACCCTAATTTTTTTGCGAATTCTAATGATTCTTTATGATTATTTATATTGTGATTATTGGGACTAATAACGCTATATACAAACATATCTAAATTTCTTCTAGATACTACTTTACTATCAAGTTGTCTTACACTACCGCTCGCTGCATTACGTGGATTTTTGAATGCTTCAAGTCCTGCTTTTAGTCTTTCACTATTTGCTTTTTCGAAAGACTTTTTCGACATAAAGATTTCTCCTCGTACCTCGAGATTATCTTTATAGTCGATTGTTAGTGGAATTGATTTTATAGTACGAACATTGGTTGTTATATTTTCTCCAACTGTTCCGTTACCACGTGTCACTCCTAGGATAAAGCTACCGTTCTCATATTTTAAGCTTCCAGCTAACCCATCGATTTTAAGTTCTACATTATATGTTACATCTCCAACTGCTTTAATAATTTTTTCATCAAAATTACGTAATTCATCTTCGTTAAATGCATTGCTTAAACTCATCATAGGTACATCATGGGTTACTTTTTCAAACTTATCTAAAACAACACTCCCTACTCTTTGTGTTGGTGAATCAACACTTTTGTATTCGGGATTGTCATCTTCAAGTTTTATTAACTCATGAAGTAATGCGTCAAATTCTTGATCACTTACTGATGGGTTATCTAAAATATAATATTCATAGTTATATTTTTTTAAAAGGCTTCTTAGTTCATCAATTCTTAACTTAACATCCATAAATAATCACCACTTTACCTATTATATCATTTATCTATTATTAAATCTTCTTTATTGCAGGATGGTCTTTCATTAGTTTTTTTACTCCATGAGGTGCTTTAAATGCAATAACACAATTATCGCCCACAACACTAATAATCATTCCGTCACCGAATTTAGAGTGTGTTACTTTATCCCCTTTGTTCAATTCATTAACGGTGTCAGATTCAAATGATTTTTTATTTCTTTCAATAACTCTTTTCCTAATCTCAGGTTTTCTTTTATATACAGAGTTTACATTTTGTGAACGAGCAATTATCTCGTTATATCCTTTTTTCTCAATATACTCCTCGGGAATTTCTTGTAAAAACTTACTGTCAGGGTTACTCATTGTTTCTCCATATGTTTGTCTCATATTCGCGCTTGTTAAAAACAGTTTCTCTTTCGCTCTAGTTACACCCACATACATTAACCTTCGTTCTTCTTCGAACTC
The DNA here is from genome assembly GCA_041555275.1 of Xianfuyuplasma sp. GTDB lineage: Bacteria > Bacillota_I > Bacilli_A > Izemoplasmatales > Izemoplasmataceae > Xianfuyuplasma. Next base: position 5,708 of record JBFFKS010000013.1, read on the forward strand.
TTTTTTACTTCCGAACGATCTTGCAAGGGGGAACATACCCATTTCAACTGTTACGATGAAAACAACTCTAAACTCTAGCCCTTTCGCAGCATGAAGTGTCATCATTGTTACACCATTTTCAACATCTTCTTTTGTTTCTTCGCTTTTCAATGCAATGTCCTCAAGTAAAAACATTAACATCTCTTCTTTACTTAAATCACCATAAATTTCTTCATTTTCTGCTAAAATGGTCTTAAATTCCATTAAATTCTCGTATCTTACATCGCCTTTGTCATCTTTTTTTAACATTTCTATATATCCAGACTTCTCAAGAACATAATCAACAAAGTCACCAAATGGTAGAGCTGTTAATTTTTCATAGAAATCTTTCATCATGTCCATAAATTCTTTTAGTTTATTACTTACCGTTTTTGATAAAATATCATGGCTTAAGTCAATAGCGCCTTCTAAAGATAAGCCTTTGTCAGCAGCGAAATTCACTAATTTTTCAAGAGTAACTCCTCCAATCCCTCTTTTTGGGTTGGTTATTACCCTCATGAAACTAAATACATCTCCAAAATTTAGAATAAATCTAAGATACGCTGTAAAATCCTTTATTTCTTTTCGTTTGAAGAAACTTGTATTCCCAAAAATACGGTATGGTATTCTTTTTTGAAGAAAGACATCCTCAAACATTCTTGAAGTAGCGTTTGCGCGATATAGTATCGCAAAATCATTATATTCGTAGCCTTTTCTTACCATACTTAAGATTGTCATTGCAACATATTCAACTTCATCTCTAGCCGTTACACCTTTATAATGAGTAATTAACTCACCTTTGCCCTTTTCACTAAACAAGTTCTTAGGGATTCTTGTGGTGTTATGTTTAATGATCTTATTTGCAGCTTCTAAAATATTATTGGTGCTACGATAATTTTGTTCAAGTAGGACTAAATGATAGTCTGGAAAATCTTTTTTAAATTTGTTTATATTTTCAATATTTGCCCCTCTAAACGCATAGATACTCTGATCCTCATCACCAACAATGAATAAATTTTTGTTATTACCAACCAGTAATTTAACCAACTGGTACTGTACATTATTTGTGTCTTGGAACTCATCTACTAATATATATTGAAATAAATCATTATAAAATTCTCTTATTTCTTGATTGTTTTTCAGCAATCTAATTGTAAGGAGTAATAAATCCTCAAAATCCACTAGATTACTTTCAAATAAGTAGTTAACGTATTGATTATGAATCGTCTTCACTACGGATTTAAAAGGTTCCTCTATCTCTATTATGTAATCAGGATCAGCCTTAACTTTCATCACCATATTTTTTACTGTTTTATGGTTATAGATTTTTGTATCAAAATTATTCTTCTTTAGTAAGCTTTTTACTAATTGAGCAGTATCGTCATCATCAATGATTTGGAAAGTATTTTTATAACCTAATAAATCAATGTGTTTTCTCAATATACGAGCACACATTGAATGGAATGTTGATATCCACATATCATGTGGATGTATTCCAGTCTCTTTTCCTACACGCTGTTTCATCTCATTTGCAGCCTTATTTGTAAAGGTGATTGCGAGGATGTTTTTATAGGATACCTGTTTCTCAAATATTAAATAAGCAATTCTTTTTGTAAGAACGCTTGTTTTACCGCTTCCAGCACCAGCAATTGCGATTACTGGTCCTTCTGTTTTTAGGACTGCTTCTCGTTGTTTTTCATTTAAATTGTCTAGTAAATTACTCATATAATCACCTATAAATATTATACCAAAAAAAGCACTAAATTAATAGTGCTTTAACCCATATTTTACATATATTTGTATTGATATTTTTTAAGATTAATTTTCTTGTTTATTACTGTAATTCCCTCTTGAGAAAGAAGGGTTTCTTGTACAAAACCACCTTCTCCAGTTAAGCTTATGCCACCCTGAGAATTAATCACTCTATGCCACGGTAATCCATGACTAGAGCTCATAGAATGTAAAATCCTTGAAACTTGTCTGGCACCTCTAGGGTTGCCTGCGACTGCAGCTATCTGACCGTACGTCATTACTTTACCATATGGTATTGATTTTATAATATCTAAGACACTTTCTGTGAATTCAGTCATAATATCACCCTCTTTTAGTATATCACATTAGGATACAAAAAAAAGCCGATAAAATCGACTTTAATTTTTAATTATAGACTTTCTACGTTTGCAGCTTGAGGACCTTTATCTCCATCAACTACGTCGAAGCTTACAGCTTCTCCTTCTTCTAAAGATTTGAATCCGTCTTTTTGAATTTGAGAGAAATGAACAAATAAATCTTGTCCTTCGTCAGTTGTGATGAATCCGTAACCTTTTTCAGAATTGAACCATTTAACTTTACCAGTCATGTGCGTTACCTCCATATTTTATTGACTTTACTACAAATACTGTTTCCAAATATAAAAGTAACTAAATGCTGCTTTTATTTTTACTACATTATTTATATGAGTCTATTTTAATAATACACTTTTTTCGTGATTTTGCAAGAAAAAGCAACAAGAAAAGGCGAAATACTATCTCGCCTTTGGTTTATATGATGATTTTAATGAAACAATACGATTAAAGATTAATTCATCTTCTTTTGAATCGGTATCAAGGGTATAATACCCATTTCTTGTAAATTGGAAATCGTCGCCTAATTTAGGGTTTAAAGACTCTTCAACAAACCCGTTTTTTACCACCAAAGATTCAGGGTTTATCTTCTCACTAAATGGGACATCTTTGTTCTCGAAATCTGTAATAAGATCATCAAATAGTCTAAATTCTGCTTTTTTATTTATTGTTCCATCGACGTAATGAATATTCCCGTTTGGTTTTCTTTCTGTAAATCCTGATCCACTTTTTGTTTCTGGATCATAAGTACAATGAACTTCTAAAATATTACCATCTTCGTCTTTAACAATACTGTTAGCTCTTACGAAATATGCGTGCATTAGACGTACTTCAACGTCTAAAGCAAGTCGTTTCCATTTCTTATTTGGTTTCTGTTCAACAAAATCTTCTCGTTCAATATATACTGTTTTACTAAATGGGAGTTCTCTCGTTCCCATTTCTGGAACTTCTCTATTGTTTTCTGCTTCTAAGTATTCAACTTTGCCTTCAGGATAATTATCTATCACTAGTTTTAACGGATCTAATACTGCATTCACTCTAGGAGCACCCAACTTTAAATGATCTCTTACGATTTGATACAGCATATCTATTTCTGTTTCTCCTTGGCTTTTTGGTAATCCAAGAGAAACGATAAATTCCATAATCGCACTTGCGGGAATTCCACGTCTGCGAAGACCTGATAATGTAATTAACCTTGGGTCGTCCCATCCCATTACTGCACCATCTTCGACGAGTTTCTTAATATGTCTTTTACCAGTAACTGATTTGGCAATATATAACTTCCCAAATTCAATTTGTCTTGGGGTATTTTCCATTTCACAATGTTCTACTACCCAATCATATAAAGGGCGATGATCTTCAAACTCGAGGCTACATAAACTATGAGTAATTCCCTCAATTGCATCTTCTATTGGATGAGCAAAATCATACATTGGATAAATGCACCATGTATCACCTGTGTTATGGTGATGCGCTCGTTGAATTCTATATATTGCAGGGTCTCTTAAATTGATGTTTGGACTAGCCATATCAATTTTTGCTCGTAACACTCTACTACCATCAGGATATTTTCCTTCTTTCATTCCAACAAATAATGCTAGATTCTCTTCGATGCTACGTTCTCTGTAAGGACTATTTTTACCTGGTGTTGTAAAGTCTCCCCTGTATTCTCTCATCTCATCAGCTGTTAAATCATCAACGTATGCTTCCCCTTTTTTTACTAGCAGTAAGGCTCTTTCATACATCTCTTCGAAATAATCACTTGCGAATAACAGGTTTTTCCATTCGCATCCTAACCAAGCGATATCCTTCTTGATTCCTTCCACGAATTCTATATCTTCTTTTACTGGATTTGTATCGTCAAAACGTAAATTAAAATAACCACCATGTTCTTGTGCCATTAGGTAGTTTGTTATAATTGCTCGTGCGTGTCCTAAATGTAATAATCCATTAGGTTCTGGAGGGAATCTTGTAATTGCACGTTCATGTTTTCCAGTTCTAATATCTTCTTCGATAATTGTGTTAATAAAATGATTGATTTCCATATATTTCACCCTTTCAAATTGTGTTTTTCTAATAATTCCTGTCATTTAATTGGATGTTCTGCTGGACTTTCATATAAATCACCTCTATTACTTATGATATTGTATATTCTAACACATATTATTACAATAAAAAATCGAGAAATCTATTTTTTCTCGATTTTTGACTTATTAATCAATTCTTCACGTTTTACAGAATAAAGTTTTTCTATCATCACTCTAGTATAAGATACCTCTTTTTTGATGGTACCTAGTATGATAAATACAATTCCAAAAATTAATGATCCCCAGAAAAGTAAAAATCCATTATCGCTATAAACGCGCCCTGTTAGCATCAAAATGGTGACAATTAGTAATAAAACACCAATTGAATACAAGATTATTACCGGTAAGGTATTTTTTTCAATGTGTTCTGGTTTAAGCATTTACATCACTCCTCCCTTTAAATTATATCATACATAAAACCTGGGAAAGCATTACTCTTTCTCGGTTTTTGCCTTGATTTCTTGGAATTCTCGAAGACTTTCATCAAATACACCACTTCTTTTACTTATCCATCCAAAGAAGTTTTTATCCTTTAGTACTTCTGTCGCAACTTGATCAATATCCAAGTAGTGATCATTTAAGTATGAGATGAAATCTTCTACTTTATTGTATTTTTTCTTACGGAATTTGAAGATTTTTTGGTCCTTGATGGCTTCTTCTTCGCGTCCTTTTCGTGATCTTCTTTTTTGTTTTTTATTCTCTTTTTTGAGTTTTTTCTTCTCTTTACGGTTTGGTTTTCTCTTAAATTCTTCACCTTCTGAGAAGAAACTTCTCAAATCTTTAGGAGAAATGTTATTTTCATCAGACGCTTTTGTTTCCTCAACATGTTCTTGTTTTACTTTTTTACCTTTTTTACTTTTTCTATCTGCATCTTCAACTATTTTATCCAAACGTTTTTTTAGTTTAATGTCAGCTTTTGTAGGTTTATACTCATCGTTATCATACCAGTAAAAAGATACTATTTTTGAAGCTTCATCAACTATTTCATTAGAAATATCTTCTATTTCTGCTACTTTTTGTTCCTTATTGATTACAGTTTCTTTAATAACTTCCCTTTCTTCTTCTTGTTCTTCTTTGTTTTGCAGTCCTACTTCTAGCTCTTCATTTTCATCATCCTCAGGGATATCTTGAAGGATGATTGAACGAGCTAAAATATCATTCACTTCTTCAGGGTTAATTTCTTTTGTAGTATCTTCTTTAAATTCTTTTTCAGTTGGTTCTACTTTTGATGTTTGTGTCTCTTGATTTTCAATACCTTCGATTTCTACTACTTCTTCAATCTTTGGTTCCTGTTTTTTATGCTTTGATGTTTTGTCTTTTTTATTTATTGCTCTTGCGATATCAGATGCTGTTACTTTTAATTCTTCGTCTTTGCTAAGGGGTTTAGCAGTATTTGGAGATGAAACTATTATTTCATCTTCTAGTTGGAATTCTTCGTATAATTTCTTTTTGTCTTTTTTCTTCTTAAACATTTCCAATCCACCCTTGCTGTAATGCGAATCCTACCCCATAAAAGACTAATAACATAAAGACACTAAATACATAAAGCAGTCGTAAATAAAGCATAAATCGTTTGTAGTATTTTGTCATTCGGTCGTATCTTCTCTCAATCATCATCACATAATCTTTGAATTTTTGCATTAAGACTTCTGGTGAAACTAAAAGTTTCACATCAAGCTCTGAATTATCTGGTTTTTTTACTACAGCGTCAACATAATCTTCTAATATTCCAGCTTGTTTTAGTCTTTGATCTTTCATGTCTTGTTCCCATTTATCAAATGTTCTTTCTGCGTGTTTATTTTTTTCAGAACGAACATCTCGTATATATCTTGAAACAAAGTTATTTAGCACAGCATAAAGTAATAAGAGGAAGATAACAAATAACCCAAATAAACTATACCACGGCACATCAAATAGCAATTGCACGTACCCATCAATATAAGTCCCTAGAAATGAGAAGAAAGATGGCGTTAAGCTTTCTGGTGATTTATATAACATTATTGCAACTAAGGCAAAAATGACGCTAAATAAGAATAGTATCTTACTTGGTTTTTTATATTTTTTTCGTTTTCTAGGTAATAGTTTTATCATGGTTCTTAGGTTTTCCATTTGTGTAATAGATGCTTCTCTATATTCTTCAACCCATTTATCTAAAACATCATAAAGAATACTTTCTCGATTTATATCATTGAATTCATCTAATTGTAAAAACTCTTTTAATGTCATTTCATTCTCAAAATCAGGATGATTCACAATATATTGGTCTAAACTACTAACAGATTCTCCCCAACTTGTTCGATATGTTAAGGGATTTCTATGAGCGTAGTCTTCATTTGGTTTAAAATCGTAATGAGCTAAAACTAAATCAGCATATTTTTTATGCTTGTATAGTTCTAGATTTCCGTTTTGTTCGTATTCTAGTTGTTTTTTTAGTTTGAATTTTGTGATATCAAAACCATTTAATTCCAACAATAACATTAACTCTTCACTCGGTTTCATACAATCCCTCCTTTCGCTAATTTCAGGGATTTTCTATCGGATTAAACTTCGCACTCGTGCTCTAAATTCTTCACTGAATAACTCGTATTCATCATCAGCTAGTACACGCATTGCTTCGATTGTAATATATCCTTCATCATACATTTCTTCTAACAATGTATAATTGTTTGTTTCATCAATAACATGGAATGCAAATTGATCTCCCATTCCTTCTATAACTTCTCCAGAAATAACGTTATTTTTAGAAGCTTCATTAGCTCTACTTAAGAAACTATGCATTTCATCAGTATCATAGATGATTCTTTCATTTTCATCATCAACCATAATGTACGCTTTAAATACAACTTCACCTACTAAGTATTCTAAGTTCATTATTTGTCCAAAGATACCAGTGGTTTCTCCTTGTTTAATACAAATATCGACTTCGTAATCTATTGGACTAGGACCTTCGTTATTACATAAACGAGCAGCATCATTAAAGAAAGCACTTAGTAGCGGGGTATTCTCTAGTGTATCATAGAGATCAAGATTGTATTTCATTACACTGATACCAATCTTGATTAACATCGAGATATTTCCTTCTATACTATTGGCTATATCTTTATAATACGCATCATAATCATCAACCAAACCTTTGGTACTTTCTAAAACATTTTGTACTTCTTCAAAATCAGCAAATTCCTCATCAAATAGTCCTGAATCATAATCATATTTAAATTGTGTAATAATCCATGATACACTCTCCCCTTCAAACAAGGTCTTAACTAAACTTAAAGCGTCCCCTTGGAAGTCATACTCAGTGATGAGTGTTGTATCAAACTCATCACATCTATTTTCAGGTAATTCTATCTCCTCTAGCGGTACTGTTTCCATATTTATCATGGTACATTCAAGCCATAATGTAAAGACATCATAACTTCTAATACTCATTTGTGCTAGGTATAGTTTATCCTCTAATTCTTGATCATTTAAGTGTTCCGTAATTACATCATAGTTATTTTTAAAACTAACGATTACTGCAGAAATATCACCACTTGACGGATCATAATCTTGGTCTGCGCTTAATTCCTCAACATACCATCGTAATAGTCCTTCATGATTTTCAAAATTTGTACCTATTGAAAGTAACTCGTCACGAACATCCTCTTTATCCTCATATTCATCAATATAGTCTTCTGCATCGATTATTATTTGTGTATACTCCGGTTCTATCGGTGGATTAGAGGTGTCAATCACTTCATAGTTTGAAGGTGGTACATCGCTTAATTCAGGTCTTATTTCATCAAATACTTCTGTGAAATCTTCTCCATTTTTCAAGGCGTTAATTTTATTTTCTAAATAGTCATTTAGTAAAACAAGATAAGTATCTAGATTGTCTTCGTATGTTTCTAAATTAATTTGGTACTCATAATTTTCCAATTTAATATCATATGAAATCACTTCATTCTCGTAGTCTTTAATTACTTGTTGATTATCCTTAAACTCTGTATTAAAATCATTTTCGAGTTCTATTAATTTCTCATATACAAGTGTATCTGTGTCATAATTCTCAACTAAAATTAAGGATACTCCAAAATAATTACTGCGTGTTAAGGTTTCTCCAAATTCTGTCTGGTAAGCATTATCAAGTTCTGTCTTGGCTTCAATTGTAAGTTCATCATATACGATTGCCATAAATAGCGCCTCGTAGGAAGTTGATCCACCCACATACTTTTGCTGATACTGATAAATCGCATCATTATAATACCCTTCAATTCCTTCGACGGATAAAAGTTGTTGGAAGGCGTCAGCCTTATCAGCA
>JBFFKS010000014.1:0-13477 GCA_041555275.1 Xianfuyuplasma sp.
ACTCTCCTTTTAGTGTTTTGGAGACTGATGTTTTGGTTTATATTGACAACAACCATGAAACGACGGTTGCTTTTCGTGCGGATATGGATGGTTTACCTGTCAAAGAGAATACCGATCTTTCATTCAAATCGATTCATGAGAATAATATGCACGCTTGTGGACACGATGGACATATGGCAATGTTGTTAAGTTTAGCAACCTACCTTAAAGATAAAAAAGAATCACTTAAAAAAAATATATTACTAATATTCCAACCAGCTGAGGAATCAATAGGTGGTGCACGATTATTGGTTCAAAAAGGAATCTTAAAAACCTACAATGTTGAAGCTATATTTGGTATTCACTTATTTCCAGAACTTGATCAAGGTGTATTAGGTTCAAGACCTAATGAATTTATGGCAATGGCAAATGAGATTGATATTACAATTCATGGGAAAACAGCTCATGGTGCTATGCCACAAAATGGTATTGATTCGAATATTATCATGTCAAAAATGTTAATAGATTATCAGAATATCCAAACGAGATTAACATCTCCCTTAGAATATACAATTATTACGTTTGGTCGATTAGAGGGTGGAACTGTAAGAAATGTAATAAGTGATAAAGCTATAATGGAAGGTACAATTAGAGCTTTCAATCTAGATGTTTTTGAAAACATGATTGATAATATTTACAAAATAGCTAAAGGGTATGAATCCATTTATGATTGTAAAATAGAGGTTGATTTGAAGCCTGGTTACCTCCCTGTAATTAATAATGAAACCATCTATCCAAAATTTAAAAAAGCCATTAAGAACTTCAAGTATTTTGAATTTCCAAAACCATTTATGATTGCTGAGGATTTCAGTTTTTATCAAAATGAAGTTCCTGGTATTTTCTTCTTCCTTGGTATTAAAAACGAATCACTTGGTTTCAATAAACCACTGCATTCATCTGAATTCAATTTTGATACCAGTGTTCTACTTGTTGGTTTAGATGCATATATTTCAATTATGGAAGAATTCGAGGTTTTATAGTGAAGAAATTCATTAAAAAAGAAGTCTTAGATATTGAAATAAGTGGAATAAGAAAATTTAATCAAATGGCTGATAACTATAAAGATGTCATCAAATTAACCATCGGTGAATTGGATATCAATACCCCAGAAAGAATCTTAGAAAAAACAAGAATAGCTCTTGATCATAACGAAACAAAATACACAACAAATGCAGGATTGATCGAACTTAGAAAAGAAATTATCAAAAAATACAATAGTACCTATAAAACTAGCTATACTACAAACGAAATCATCATTACTGTGGGAACCACAGAAGCCTTAAGCATTATCATTAAATCCATCATCGAGAAGGATGATGAAGTAATAATCCCTGCTCCTGGTTATGTAGGATATGAACCATTAATAACGCTAGAAAATGGTAAAGTAGTATTAGTAGATACTGTAAAAAGTGATTTTAGAATTACAAAAGAGTCACTTGAAGATGCATATACCTCTAAAACAAAGTGTTTAATCATTACGAATCCAAACAATCCGACTGGACACGTTTTGGATAATGAGGAAATAGACGCAATTAAAGATTTTGTGTTGCGTAAAGATATCTTGCTAATTAGTGATGAAATATATAGTGACATTGTCTTTCAAGGAAATTTCAGTTCGTTTATTCAATTTAACGAACTGAAGAACAACCTAGTTGTCTTAAATGGTTTTTCTAAATCACATGCTATGACTGGTTATCGGATTGGATACTTAATAGCTAATGATTCACTAACACAAGAATTCTTGAAAGTACACCAATACAATGTTACATGTGCAAGTCGTATTTCACAAATTGCAGCACTCGATGCAGTACGATTTACATTTCATAAAATGATAAGAACATTGGAACGAAGAAGAGAATTTTGCATGTTAAAGTTAGGGGCACTTGGAATCCCATATGCTAATCCAGATGGAGCATTTTATATTTTTGCTGATATAAGCAAGACTGGTCTTACTGGTGAGGAATTCAGTCTAGAGTTGTTAAAATATGGAGTAGCAGTAATCCCAGGAGAATATTTTTTAGGTGGTTACAAAAATTATATCCGTATTGCTTATACACAAGATATTACTGAATTAAATGAAGCTTTTAAACGTATAGATAAGTATTTAAATTCAAAAAAATAATGCACATCGCTGATGTGCATTTTTTATTTGAAGAGTATTTTTTTATAAGTTGAATCAATCAAAATGGCTCCTAGTGGTGCAGTAATGATAATTGCAAGTACCGCAATTGCTAAGATTAAATTTCCACTGTTCACTCCATAAGCAAGTGGTATTGCACCAATAGCTGCTTGCACTGTTGCCTTCGGTATATAACTAATCCCACTAAAGAATCTTTCCTTTTGGTTCAATTTAGTTTTGATAAGACATAATTGTACACCTACAATTCTAAATGTTAATTCAATGGATAACAACAAGATTGCCAGTAACCCTGCATTCATTGCGACACTGATATCTACCGCTGCTCCAACTAGTACAAATAATACGAGTTCAGCAAAAACCCACAACTTGCTAAACTTGTCTCTTAATCTAAACGCCCTTTCTTCAGATTGATTTAAAAATGTAATTCCTAATACCATGACAGCTAATAATCCACTCATTGGTATAGAAGATTCAATCCATCCTTCAAGTTCAATGATAAAGAAAGATGAAGCTAATATGATTAAAACTTTTATCGTATCTCTAACTCTAAACCAAGCAAAGAATCTTGATAATATAAATCCAGTTATTGCTCCTACGAGTATACCAAGTAAAATGGCAATTGGTACTATATATAGACTAGATATTGTTACAGCACCACTACTATACATACTTAAGAATGCTGTAAATAATACGATTACATAGATATCATCAACACTTGCACTAGCCATGATTAATTGTGGTATTTTTTTATCTTGTCCATATCCTTCATCCATTAGTCTTATCATTTTAGGAACGACTACTGCAGGAGAAACTGCAGCTAAAACACTACCTAAAATTAAAGACTCAATAAGTGATATACCAAATAAGAGAGGGGCAAAAATAGCAACTGCCAAAATCTCTAAAGTGGCTGGGATAAAAGACATCAATATTGCAGGTCTACCAATTTTTTTAAGATCACTAATATCAAGACTAAGACCAGCACGCAATAAAATTACTACCAATGCAATCTTTCGTAACTCCTCAGAAATATCTAAAATATCCAAGCTTATTAAATCCAAAACAAAAGGTCCTAAAACAACTCCAGTAATAATCATACCCAAAAATCCAGGAAGTTTAATTTTGATGAATAACTCACTTAGAATAAGACCAATAGTGAATACTAATGCTAAACTTAACAACATATATATCTCTCCTTAATATGTATAAAAAAACTGAGACTCCACCCAATAGGCAGACGTCATCAGCTTTTGCGGTTTAAGTAATTTAATACTAAGGGAGATCATCATTCCCTACTATCTATTATACACAATTGGTTATCATTTACAACTAGAAACAACACCATCTTATCATAATGTAAATCGCATCTAAATACAGGAATTAATTAGAAGTATCCTCTACTCATAAACTTTAGAAAATTTAAATATAAAGAAAAGTATCGTTAGTGATATAAAAACACCTATAAGATGTGACAATATAAATATTGGAATACTATTGACACTAAATATTCCGAAAATACTTGCAAGTAAAAGTGTATTTTCAATATTTAGTACTGCTGCGAAAACACTTGCTGATATTGCACCTAATGTAAATGCAGGAATAAATATTAAAGGTCTTCTATATCCTATAAAGATTGCACCTTCTGTCATTCCAAAAACTGAGGAGAATATCAAAAACTTATTTGTCTTTTTATCTTCATCACTAAATCTATTTTTAAAAATATACAGCGCAATTAAGGCAGTTAATGGTGGGATTATAACACTTATTAAAATAGGTCCAGTTATATGATAAAATTCATCTAGAAAAAATTCAATATTTAAACTAAAAGCCAATTTATTAAATGGTCCACCTAAATCAATTACCATTAATCCGGCTAATAATGCAACAATCAATATTACCTCTGTTTTATTGATTCCTCTTATATAGTTACTGATAGAATCAAGCAAGTACAGAAGTGGTATTCTAATAAAGAAGTATACTACTAATCCTGAAATTATCAGTGTGATAATTTCTACAAGAATTCTATTTTTCATTTTTGATTGTATAAATAAATAGAGATATCCTACCAAAAACCCTGACAAGATTCCACCTAAAAAACTTAACTCATATATTCCCGCTATTAAACCTACTAATAAACTTGTATATAATGCTTTATTGCTAATCGATTTCGAAATGAAAAAAGCTAGTAAAACGGGCATAAGCATCAATATATAAGGAGGTACACTCTCTAGAAAATTAAAGAAATCATTCTCAATATTTGCTAAGGCTAAAACAATTGAATAAAGTAAAATAACTGGTATAACGTACTTAACACCTTGTGTAATATGTGTGGATATTTTATACTCTTTCATTGTTTCACCTTCTTTTCTTTTACAAATCGTCTTCTGTAATTACTTTTAAGCCATTTTCTTTTAATAGTTTTGAAGTTATTCCTTGGCCTTTTATTAAAACATTAGAATGTGTTCCATCATAGATTTCATACACACCACAAGAGGGACTTCTCTTTTGAAAAATTGCAGAATCAGCACCAACTGCAAGAGCAATTTTTAAAGTCGCTTCAGCACCTTTTATGAAGTTAGAAGTTTGATCAACACCATCTGCATTAATCACTTTTGTTTCGCTACTTTTCTTGATGATTTCACAAGGAACTCGAGGGGTAGAGAGTCCTCCTAGTATTTCAGGACAAACAGGGATTGCTTCTCCCTTATATACTAAATCCTCAATCTTTTTACTATAATTATTTTTACCATCATATTTACAGTTAATCCCTACTAAACAAGCACTAACAATATATTTCATCATATTCACCTCGTTTTACTTCTCCTATATTTTAACATAAAAAAACAGGATTTCTCCTGTTTAAAAGATAAATGCACCAATTATACCAGCAATCGCGATATAAAAGATTGGATGGTGTTTCCATTTGTTCGTAGCGTATAAGAAAGCAAAGAACATAATGATTGGCAATATATTGAATAAATCAAAGATATCATTTGTTATTTCATAAGAATCAATATCAATTAATGTTATTGTTGCTATACGTGCTGCAGCAACTAAAATAATCCCTGTAACGATAGGACGAAGTACATCAAATACATGTGCAACTACTGCTTTTTCACGATAATGCAAAATAAATTTTGCAATAATCATAATTATAATTACACTTGGAGTAACAAGACCAATTGTTGCTATAATGCTTCCTAGTACACCATATTGCGAATAACCAATATACGTTGCAACATTTACCCCAATCGGACCAGGTGTTGATTCACTTACTGCAATCATATCAGTAAATTCAGTAGCAGTGATCCATCCTCTAGTAACAACTTCCTCTTGTAATAGTGGAATAGCAGCCAATCCTCCACCTATAGTGAATAACCCTACCTTAAAGAAAATCCAGTACATTCTTAAGTATTCCATTATTCAACACCCTCTTTCTTAACCTCAAGATAAATATGAGATAAGATTCCAAGGATGATTGCTCCACTTACTGCATAAATTGATGAAACGCCAAAGAACATAATTAATGTAAATGCAGTGACGAATAATAATGCTTTAATCCAATTCGTTATGGATTTTTTTCCCATCTTAATAACAACATTCAAGATAAGAACGACAACAACAACTCTGATTCCAACTAAAGCACTTTGAATAATAGCGTACTGAGCAAACTGTTCAAAAAAGATAGCAATTGTAATAATGATTATCCACGATGGTAAAACCATTCCAAATGTGGAAAATAAGGCACCAATTATACCGCCTTTTTTGAAACCAATAAAGGTACTTGTATTAATGGCAATAATACCAGGAGTACTCTGCCCAATAGCAAAATAGTCAAGCATCTCTTCATCAGTTGCCCAACCATACTTATTAACTACTTCTTTTCGCAACATTGGTAGCATAGCGTATCCACCACCAATAGTGAAAAGTCCTATTCTAAAAAATGCAACGAATAATTTAAAGTAAATACTTGCTTTCATTTTTTCTGCCATAGTAACACTCCTTAACAACAATATTAATACTACATCAACCATCAATTTTTTTCAATAAAAAAAGACAATGATTCAGTCATTGTCTTTATTCTCAGTAGTTTTTAATTGCTCTCAAATGAATTTGTACTAAATCGTATAATTGTTCAAATGGGATGTAATCTTCTTTTCCGTTATATCCATTCTTATATGATCTAAATATTAGTCTGAATGCAAATGCGCCAATACTTTGAGATATTGTTTGGAAAATTTCCTCTGGATTTAGTTCTCCAACACTAATAGAACCATCATTAATTCCTTCTAAAAATATTGAAAAAGGGTCTGCAACATCACTTTGTTTATAGATGCTAGCAATTAATGTAGCATCTGGTTGTTTTCTTGAGAAGTAATCATAATGTACTAAATAGAGTGTTTCTTCTTTGTAATCAACAAAAGTATCTACAAGTTTTTTGAAATAAGCTTCTACTTTTTCAAATCCATTTGTAAACCCTACATAGTCTTCTTTTTTGAAACCACTTGAATAATATTTTTGTATCGTTAGGAAGTAAATATATTCTGCAATTTCTTCTTTTGATTCAAAATAATTATAGAATGTTTTTCTTTCCATCTCTACTTCTCTTACGATATCCATAACTGTCGTATGAGCAATTCCGTTTTCAATAAAAAGTTTTCTTGCTACATCTACAATATTTTTTCGATTTCTGGCTCTTGTTTTTGAGTCGTTATATTCCATAAATATCACCCTTTGTAAAAAAAATTATAACACATTATGTTTATTTTTTTTAGTGAAATCATATTTTTTTGGAAACTATTTTTTCGATTTACATCAACATTTATAAAAAATCCCCTATGCAAGAGGATTCTAATATTATTTATTTTTCAAAGAATTCAATGATATCCTTAAATACATCTTCCCTATTTATTTCTTGAAGTGTATCATGACGTCCTTCTTCGTATAATTTAATTTCAACATCATTCCCCAGTTTCTTTAAAAGTTCATATAGGAATGTTGTATCTTTCCCAAAATTAGTGGATGGATCATGGGTACCACTCATCAGTAATATTTTTGCCTTTGCTTCATTTTGCAATAGCGAATGGGGGTTGTTTACTTCACTTATTAAACTTAATAAATCAACAAATGCACTAATTGAGAGTGATACAAAAAGATACTCATCTTTTAAATTTATTTTTGTTTTCTCTTCATCACGTGTTAACCACTCTATAAAATGATTCATTTCCACTTTTTCTTTGAGCTTAAGTTGTGTTTTTCTAAACATATTATCAAAATATTTAGACGGTTTCATTGCTCCAAATAGTTTAAGAAATTTACCAATTAGAATAGCAACTCCTAATCCTTTTGTCATTGATAAACCAGTTCCATTCAGGACAATACCGTCATAATCATTGGTGTATGTAAGTAAACTTTTGCGCAATAACAAGGCTCCCATACTATGACCAACAGCATACTGAGGATACTCAAAATAATGTTTATTTATGTACTTCTTAATCGTTCTTACACCATCTAAAAGTTTTTTTGTTCCATGCTTACCAAAATAAACTACTTCCCCATCTTTTGGTGTTCTTGATTTCCCTTGCGATAAGTGATCATGAATTATTGCAATATATCCATTCTTATTTAAAAATTCACAAAATTCAACATATCTTTCTCCATGCTCATTAATCCCATGTACAACTTGTACAACACCTTTTGGTTCTTTGACATCGTCAAAGATGTATACATTAAGCATATTTTCATGACTATCTGGTAATCTAATTTCCTTCATAAAAATCACACTCCTACAAACATATTATACAACAAATCCCATAATTTATTTATAAATATAATAATTTGATTTGTTCTATTGTTTTAATAAAAAAGACAAAAATACTAGATTTTTGTCTTTACTTTAAAAAGTATTTTGCGATTTGTTCTTCCCATTTAACTTTTGATTTTTCATATTCATCCAACAGATATTCATCTAGATATTCCTCAATAAAATCTCGATATGATATACCATGTTCTTCACTATGAGCCAATATGATTTTTTTGGCTGTTTTCGAAAAATATTTCTCACAAGTTACTTCTTTAATTTCGGCTCGTACTTCATTAACCTTCTCTAGAGAGAAAATAGCACGTCCCTTTATCTTTCCTTTATTATTAACTAAGACGGTTTCCGAGTAACCATCATCTTGCTCAACTTCCATTAAAATTACTGAGTTGGTTTTTATGGCAATCTCAATGATTTCTTCTTCTTCGACATACCCTCCATCAATTAGTGTTTCTAATTTTTCCTTTGCTTCTAGGGTATTTTTGTCTGAATCTGAAAAGACAGCAACAAGGTTATAATATAGTTCCACGGACTCACCTCCTATTTTACCTACACCTTATTATAACATTTAATTTGGAATTTTAACTACTTCCATATTTTTAATGTTTACTGTGCCTAAATATTTAGCGAATTTTACCAATGCTTTATTTATTTCCTCAATTATTTTTTTTGATGGTTTTATGTTTTCCTCCCACCAAAAATTTTTAACAATTAAGGGATCACTATTTCTTTGTTGTTCAAATTCTATTCTACCAATAAATGTATTTCCATATAGTACAGGCAACACGTAATATCCATAAACGCGTTTTTTTACTGGTGTGTATACTTCCCACCGATAATCATAGTTAAACAATTTTTTTGTTAGGTCTCTATCCCAAATCAAATTGTCTAGTGGTGCTATAAAACTTATTTCATCTGATGGACACTCAATATTTTTATAATCACTTGAAATATAGAAATCTTCATTAAAATTTGCAATGTTTACTTTTTTTATGTGCCCTTCATTCAATAAAATATTTAAGTATTCTTCTCTAATTTTTTTTGTACCTATGTGGAGTCCACTCCAAGCAATACTGCTTTTATTCCAAACCAATCCAAGTGACTTTATTCTTCGTAACATCAACCACTTAATAAAATCAGATTCATTATTAAAGGGGCTAGCTTCAATCGCTAGATTACCAATGAGTCGACTCATTAAATCGTATTTTTTTTGTGTGTTTCTTCTTTCTTTGATTCCAATAATACCCTTATGCCATAAATAAGCCAAAGTTTCGTTAGAAGGCTTACTACTTCCCCATGTTGCTTGGATTCTCTCTCCTAGTTTAATTTCAGAAGAGTACGTAGGTCCATTTTTTGTTATTATCTCCAATACATCGTCTACATAGTCAAATATATCTAATTTAAGATACTTTAGTTGGCCTTGAAGTTGCGCTTCTGCTCTTTCATCTCTCACGCTTTTAAAATTTGGAAAATCTTTTGTTTGATAGATGCACATTTGTTTGTCCCATCCATCTATAAGATATCTCTTTTTATATAATGCATCATTCAACATTTCAGCTTTATAATTACTAATCCGAGATTGTAATACAAGGTCAGTATTCATACCAACCACATTTAAAGGATCATATTGGATAGACCCAATACGATCAAAAAGAGTTTTAATACCTTCATGACCTTTTAGTTTATGATTTGAGTTTAAAAAGTGATATGAGATTATGTAATTTTTTGCTTCTTCAAGTGTAAAATGTAGAATATCCATTGATTTCTCCTTCGTGCTATGTTGGTTTTATTATATCATACAAATAAGTTTATAAAAAAAGGTGCTCAGCACCTTTTTTATTCATTTTCTAGTAAACTTGCTGCGTCCTCATCTATAACAACAGTACAGTCTGGATGAAGTTGTAAGATAGAAGCGGGTAGTTCTCTATTAATCGGATCGTTAATCATCTTGTGTATTGCTTCTGCTTTCTTTTTACCTGAAGCAATTAATATGATTTTTTTAGCAAACATGATATTTTTTATACCCATTGTAATGGCATACTTTGGTACATCTTCAACACTTCCAAAAAATCTAGCATTATCTTGTCTTGTTTGCTCATCTAACTCTGTTATAAATGTCTCGTTGCTAAGTGGTGTGCCTGGTTCGTTAAATCCGATATGACCGTTACTCCCAATACCTAAAATTTGAAGGTCACGTTGGTTTCCATCAAGTCTAGCATTATATTCATCACTTAACTCATCTATACGCTCAACATCATTACACGGGATATTTATGTTGTTTTCTTTGATGTCTACATGCTTAAATAAGTTCTCATACATAAATGAGTAATAACTCTCTGGATGATCACGTTCTATGCCAACGTATTCATCTAAATTAAACGTTTTTACATCTTTAAATGAGATTAGGTTTTCCTCATAGGCTTTGATTAGGTTTTTATATATCCCAATCGGTGAAGATCCTGTTGCCAATCCCAATATTAATTTAGGATTTAGAATCAACTCTTTAATAATAATTGCTGCGGCTTTTTTTGATACTTCTTCATAGTTCTTACATATAACAATATCCATATCGATTCTCCTAGTTATGTTTTAGTGATTCTCTAATGTTGCCATGGTATTCGGTAAGAATATCTTCAATTTTCTTTTTGTCTTCAACTTTGGACATAATACTGAAAATCGCATATTTAACAGACTTATATTTTTCAAGATACTCGATTGCAATTTCTCTTGAGACTCCAGTAACTTCCATAACAATTAACTGAGCTCTTGAAATTAATTTATCATTAGACATTTGTAAATCTATCATAAGATTTTCATATACTTTCCCAATTTTAACCATTGCAGCAGTTGTAATCATATTAAGTATTAGTTTTTGCGCAGTTCCTGATTTCATTCTGGTAGAACCAGTTAAAGGTTCTGCCCCAGTGACAGCTTCTATAGGATATTTCGCTATATGTGCAATTTCACTATCTTTACTCGTCGTAATGCATGCCGTTTCACAGCCTAATTCATTTGCATATTCTACACCGCCAATTGGATATGGCGTTCGCCCACTTGCCGCAATTCCAATTACAACATCTAGCTTGTTAAGGTTATTCTTTTTTAAGTCTTGATAAGCTCCCTCTTTTGAATCTTCTGCACCTTCAATGGCATCACGTAGAGCTTTGTCTCCACCAGCAATTAGTCCTACTACCATATCTGGGGACACACCGAAAGTCGGTGGACATTCGCTTGCATCTAGAACACCAAGACGTCCACTTGTTCCCGCACCTAAGTAAAATAATCGCCCACCTTTACTAAATGCCTCAGTTACTTTGTCAACAACAACAGCGATTTGATCAATAGCTTTCTCAACAGCAATTGGTACTGTCTTATCTTCGTTATTAATCAATTTTAGTATGTCACAAGTTGTCGCCAAATCAATATTTTTTGTTTTAACGTTTCTTTTCTCTGTGGTGATTTTGCTAATATCTACCATATTGTCACCTCTTTGAAATCTTAGAAAGCGCTAAGTAGTATGCCCCTATGATTGGCTCTACATTGTTTTCCCGGATTTCATAATTTATTTTCTCTTTATCTAATTCTTCTATCAATGTTTCTTTTACAAATGGTGCATTTTGTAAGAAACCACCTCGTAACCCTATGATGACTGGATAATTCAGTTTGAATTGATTAAATGCAGAAATGGTTTGCCTTCCGAGATGTTTTCCTTCTTCTTTAAACATCTCAATTGCTTCCTCATCACCATTTATTGCATATTCTGCAATAAATCTTGATAGTTTTGCGATATCACTTTTACTTGAATTATAGACAAAATTCTTAATATCATAATGGTTTTCCGCTTTGATTTCTTTCAGTATTTCTTTTGACAAACGACTGTGTTTTTTATTGTTCTCATATTCATCAATAATCTTTTTAAGAGCAGTTATAGATAAATGATAACTTGATCCTTCATCACCAAGTAGATGACCAAACCCACCAATCATGTTAATCTCATGATTCTCATTTGACATAATCACACTTCCGGTTCCACCAAGAACCATAATGGCACTTTTATCCTCATCCTTTAAGATAGAATAAAGGGCAATATCTGCATCGGTAACCATAACAACATTTGATTTAAATTTATTCCTTAATTTTTCAACATACTCATCTTTATTTTCTAATTTTGATGCTCCCGCAATTCCAAGTACAATTTGAATAATATAATCATTTTCAGATAAGTTATTGGTAAGTTCAGTCAAGACACTTTCAATATTACTTTTCGATATTGATTCGTCTACACTAAAATTAGCAAATCCAAATTCAACTCTTTTACGTTCGATTCCTTTTTCTGTAAATAGCACACCCAATGTTTTTGTTCCACCACCATCGACACCAATGATATAATTACTCACTAGTTATCGGTAACTTACCTTGTAAAGCAAGCTCTCCTTTTAAGTAATCCACTAATGCTCTAACTGAATTAGATGTATATTCGAAGAAACATACGAGGTTTTTAATTTCTTTTGCATAGTGAAGATCATATGGATTTCGCATTGCAATAACATGTAATTCAATGTCTTCTTTTAATAGTAGTTTTACTAAATCGATTTGGGTTGTGTAAATATTGGCATTATATGTACAAATAATAACTTGTTTGTGTTTTCTAGCTTGTTTTAGTGCTTCTTGGATTTCTATTTCAGTTGTTTTTACATTCAGTCTTGCGGTATCAAAATCAGGTAATTCTAGTTTGACTTTATTGATAATATCATGACTGCCATCTTTTTCATCTGCAATAGAAGTCGCCATTGGACTAACAGCTAATAGTAAAGGTTTGCTACTTTTAATAAATGGTGTTCCTTTTACCAATGTCGCTGCACTTCTAACGACATTTAATGCGAATGCTTTGGTTTTATCGTTCTCTACTAATGAAGATACTGATTCATATGAGGAATTAAGATTAATGGTTCCTAGTTCTTCTTTAAATTTGAGAAGTCTTTGTACGCGATCATTGATAGTATCTTCAGAAAGTTCTTTTGTAATAAAAGCTTCCTTTAAACGTTTTATAGCTGCAACTTGTAGTTCTTCTGAATGACTGATACATATAAGGTTGGCTCCTGCATTAATCGCCATTAACGTTCCTTCTTTTGTTGTGTAGTTGTGTTGGATTGCTTTCATCTGCATACAGTCTGTTACGATTAATCCTTCAAACTGTAATGTTTCTCTTAGTAATCCAGTTAGACACTTTTTAGATAGTGTTGTTGGCAATCCGTTTTCCGTAAATGCTGGAAAATTAATATGGGCACTCATAATTGCTTTTAATCCATTTTTTATTGCTTTTTTAAATGGGTATAATTCAATTTTTTCTAACCGATCAATACCATATTCTATTGTTGGTAATGCTAAGTGTGAATCTACATTCGTATCTCCGTGGCCTGGAAAGTGTTTTGCTGTCGCAATTACATTTTCTTGCAACCCTCTTATAAAGGCATTACCAAAGT
>JBFFKS010000015.1:0-13330 GCA_041555275.1 Xianfuyuplasma sp.
ACACCATTTATTTGTGAAGTTGATATGGGACAACCTAGTTATCATACAAGTGATATCCCTATGAATATAGACAAAAAAGAATTTATACAAGAACACATCGAAATAAATGGTAAAGAATATGAAGTGACAAGTTTACGAATGGGCGCAACACATTCTGTGATAATGACCAAACCTCTACTAAGTGATGAAGAAATTATACTTGTGGGGAATACTCTAAATAATCACAAATTGTATCCAGAAGGAACGAACGTAAACTTTTTTGAAATAATTAATAAATCTGAAATCATAATGAAGACTTTTGAAAGAGGTGCTGGTTTAACATTGGCTTGTGGGACAGGAGCTTGTGCAGTTGTTGCTGCAAACCAATATATAGATCAATTAATGGATCAAGTTCATGTGCATCTACCACTTGGGAAATTAGTAATCACAAAAAAAGGTGACAATATATTTATGGAAGGCCCATCAGAAAAGTCATTTGACGGGTATATAAGAGGTGATGATTATGAACAAATATAACATCGCGGTTGTTGGAGTAACGGGAATGGTAGGCAATAAGTTTCTAGAGATTCTTGATGAACTAAACATCCCAATTGATAATCTTTACCTATACGCATCCCATAAATCTGCGGGAAAAGAAATTCTCTTTAAAGGTAAAAAATATATCATTGAAGCGTTAAATGAAAAGAACATTCTTAATAAAGCAATCAACTATGCATTATTTAGTGCTGGTGGAAGTATCAGTGAGCAATTCGCACCAATCTTTAGTGACACCGGGGCAATCGTAATTGATAACTCCTCACAATTTAGAATGGATGCTACTGTTCCTCTGGTAGTGCCTGAAGTGAATATAGAAGATGCATACCTTAATGAAGGAATTATCGCAAACCCCAACTGTTCAACCATTCAAGCGGTGCTACCTTTAAAAGTATTAAACGACCATTACAATTTACAATCGGTTGTCTATACTACATATCAAGCAGTTAGTGGTAGTGGTACAAAAGGGATTGAAGATCTGCAAAGAACAAGTGATGGATTGAGTCCAATCAATTATCCATACCCGATATATAATAATGTTCTTCCTCACATTGATTCTTTTTTGGATAATGGGTATACCAAAGAAGAAATAAAAATGATTAATGAAACAAGAAAAATCCTACATATAAGCAATTTAAATGTCACTGCAACCTGTGTTAGAGTCCCAGTGTTAAATGCTCATAGTGTAGAAATATTAGTGGAATTAGACAAAGAATTTCGTCTAGATGATATTAGAGAGTTACTTAATAACCAAGAAGGGATTGTTGTACTAGATGATCCTCAAAATAATATATATCCAATCCCAAGTATTGCTTCAGGACAAAACAATATTTATGTTGGTCGCATCAGGAAAGATATTAGTAATCCAAAAAGATTACATATCTTCACTGTAGCTGACAACATCAGAAAAGGAGCTGCGTTAAATGCAGTCCAAATTTTACAAAAATTGATTCAAAGGAGTGAAGAAAATGTTTAAAGGATCTATCGTCGCAGTTGTAACACCGTTTAATGAAGATTTAAGTATTAATTATGATACACTGAAAGATTTATTAAATTGGCATGTTGAAAATAATACAGATGGAATAGTAATCTTAGGAACTACAGGGGAATCACCAACGTTGTCTCATGATGAAAAAATTGAAGTATTTCGTTTTACTGTTGAGGTAATTGC
Organism: Xianfuyuplasma sp.; assembly: GCA_041555275.1. GTDB lineage: Bacteria > Bacillota_I > Bacilli_A > Izemoplasmatales > Izemoplasmataceae > Xianfuyuplasma. Next base: position 1,706 of record JBFFKS010000015.1, read on the forward strand.
TGGAAGAATTCCTGTAATTGCTGGAACAGGAAGCAATGATACGCTTGCAACTATTTCATTTTCACAAGAGGTTGAAAAATTAGGGGTTGACGGATTATTAATCGTTACACCTTATTACAACAAATCAAATGAAAAAGGATATATTAATCATTACACTAAAATTGCGGATAGCGTTACTACACCGATAATCTTATATAATGTTCCAGGTCGTACTGGAGGATCATTAAGTGTAAATGTTGTTAAAGAATTAAGTAATCATAAAAACATTATTGGAATCAAAGAAGCATCAGGAGATTTAGGATTTGTAGCTAAAGTTGCAAGTGCAACTAGCGATGAGTTCTTGATCTTTAGCGGAAACGATGATTCTGTTTTACCTGTACTTTCTTTAGGAGGACATGGGGTTATCAGTGTATCAGCAAATGTTATCCCTCAAGTGATGCATGATATGGTTGATTTATATTTGAATGGAAATCCAAAAGAAGCAACAAAACTCCAATTAGAATACCTTGACTTAATAAATAGTTTATTCATAGAAACAAATCCAATTCCTGTAAAAGAGATGTTGGCACAACTTGGATTAATTAAAGCGGTATTTAGAGCACCTCTTTATGAAATTAGTGAAGAAAATAGAGTAGTAATTAGAGACATCGTTAAGAGGTATTTCTAATGAATATCGCATTAGTAGGATACGGTGTAATGGGAAAAAAATTAGTAGAAGCAGTTGGTCTTGAACAAGAACTTACAATCGTAGGTGTTGTAGATAAGACATCTAATTTAGGTGTGAATTCATTTAATGAATTATCCATTCAACCAGAAGTTATTATCGATTTTTCTCATCCTTCATACCTATCAGAAATGCTAGAATATGCAATTATGAACAATGTAGCATTGGTAATTGCTACAACAGGATATTTAGATTCAGACATAACTTTAATTAAAGATGCATCAAAACATATTCCAATTGTACAAACAGCAAACACTAGTTTAGGTGTAAATGTATTAAAACAGATATTACGTACTATATCTCCTTTACTAAGTGAGGATTATGATATTGAAATAGTAGAAAAACATCATAATCAAAAACTAGATGCACCAAGTGGAACTGCAAAACAATTGGTTAATGAAATTTTAAATGTAACAGAAAAAGATTATGATGTGATCTATGGTCGAAATGGCAATCACAAACGCGCACAAAATGAAATAGGTGTTCATGCAGTTCGCGGAGGAACTGTTGTGGGAGAACATAGTATATATTTTTACGGTGAAGATGAAGTGATAGAAATAAAACATCAGGCACACTCAAAACGAGTATTCACAAAAGGTGCAATAAAGGCTGCACAATATATTTATGGAAAAGATAATGGTCTTTACTCAATGAGTGATGTTCTGTTTAAAGGAGAATAATATGGACGCAAAACAAATCATTAGATTTATAAGTGAATCTACAAAAACAACTCCGGTTAAAGTTTATCTTAAAGGTGAAGTAGAAAATATTGAATTTCCATCTTGTAAAGTATTTGGAGACAATAAAGGACTTACAGTATTTGGAGATTTGAAATATATCGAAAAGGTACTTGAAGAAAACAAAGACATAATTACTGATATGGTAATTGAAAATGATCGTCGTAATAGTGCAATTCCTTTACTTGATTTGAAAAAAATCAACGCACGTATTGAACCTGGGGCAATAATTAGAGACCAAGTTGAAATTGGTGAAAACGTTGTAATAATGATGAATGCCACTATAAATATTGGGGCAATAATTGGTAGTGGAACAATGATTGATATGAATGTTGTTCTTGGTGGAAGAGCAATTGTTGGTAAAAATTGTCATATTGGGGCAGGAACTGTCCTAGCAGGTGTTATTGAACCACCAAGTGCAACACCGGTTATCATTGAAGACAATGTCGTTATAGGAGCAAACGCAGTTGTTCTAGAAGGTGTTAGAGTAGGTGAAGGTAGTGTGGTTGCTGCTGGAGCAGTTGTAACAAAAGACGTTCCAAGAGGTGTTGTAGTAGCTGGAACACCAGCAAGAATCATTAAACAAAAAGATGCAAAGACACAAAGTAAAACAGAACTAGTTGAAGAGTTAAGAAAAATATAAGGAGAATTTTCTCCTTTTTTTCTTTGTATTAATTATTATGATAAAAGTGAATAGTTTATTTTGTAAATTATTTCCTCTTTAAATTATAAATAAAACGCTATATAATATAAATATGATGATACTTGGAGGTACTAGATGGACAAACTAAATCAAAAATTATAACAATTGAAGCAAGTGGTTTTGTTTTTAGTTTCCACTGCTTTTCATTTTGGGCAATATTCAGTAGTGTGAAGTTGAATAAATTTTTGATTTAAATCGTAAAGTGGTATGTTCGTCAAGTTTTCCATGAAGGAGCAGTAATATGAATTTAATTCATTTAGAATCAGAACGTTTAAAATATCGCCCATTCACAGAAGAAGATTACAATCAATTACTTGAAATTTTACATAATGAAAAAGTATGTGAGTACTTACCTGGTGTAGAAAAATACTCAAAAGAACAAGTGCGTAAATGGTTGAATTTCTTTGTGAAGAGCTTTCTTCCCGAAAAACCTAATATGTACTATGCTATTTCGCTAAAGGAAAATCCAAAGATTATCGGTTATTGTGGAATGAATTGGATTCCTGAATTTGAAACAAATGAAATCACATATGTAATTCATAATGATTACTGGGGAGTAGGGTATGCTTCAGAGATTGCTAAAAAAATGATGGAAGTCGCACGTGCTTGCAAAGTTAAAGAAATGGTGTCTCTAGCTATGGTAGGTAATATCCCAAGTGCTAAAGTTTTAGAAAAAGTTGGCTTTGTATTTGAAAAAGAAGTTGAACTTTGGGGTGCTAAATTAAATCTTTATAGACAAACATTATAAATTCAAGGAGGATTACTATGGAGTTGTTTTCAAATCTAAATTTAATGAGCTTCTTGTTTATATTTGAAGATATTCATTCGAATATCTTTATTGACATTGCCTTATTATTGATTATTGGTATTCTAGGTGGTAAGTTTGCAGAACTAATTCATCTTCCTAGAGTAACTGGGTATATCATTATTGGTATGGTTTTTGGACCTAATTTATTAAATCTATTCAATCATGAAATCATTCAAGATTTCAAATCATTTAAAATCTTGGGATTGGGATTTATTGGATATAACGTAGGACTTGAAATCAACTTTAAGATGTTGAAATATAACAGAAATGAAGTAGTATTTGTCACGATTTTCCAATCATTACTAACTTTTATTTTAGTTGGATTAGCTATTTTATTATTTATTGATGAATACGCTTGGACATACGCACTAATCTTTGGTGCAATAGCATCTGTCACAACTCCAGCACCAATTGTTGCATGTATCAAAAGTTATCATACAAAAGGACGTTTAACACAACTCCTTTGCCCTATGATTGCACTTGATGACGTACTTGGGGTTATTTTATTTGCATTTGTTTTACCAATCGGCGTTTATCTTGCTGGTCACACAGGGCAAGATATTAGCTTTATGACTTTAGTTGCTGATCCATTTTTACAAATTATATTTAGTGTTGGTGTTGGGCTTTTAATTGGGATTGCAATAGTATCGCTTTTAAAATATTTCTATAAAGGAGATAACATAACAATCTTCTTAATCGTAATTATCGGCTTATTACTAGGAATTGGTATTAGTTATATGACAGATACTTCACAAATCCTTTTAACACTTACCATTGGTGCTGTACTTGCAAACCGTTTATCTTTTGATTTACGAGATAAAGTAAGGACTTTGTCAGATGCCTTTATTCTTCCAATATTATTGATTTTCTTCACATTATCAGGGGCTGAATTAGATATAATATTACTATCTTCATTAGGACTTATTGGATTAATTTATATATTTGTAAGAGTATTAGGAAAAATACTTGGAACCACAGCAGCAACTTCAATATTAAAAGAAGAATCGAAAGTAAAAAAATATTTGGGATTTGCTTTAATCCCTCAAGGTGGGGTAGCAATAGATATGGCAATCCTTGCTGAAATTAGATTTTTACAACTCGCAGAAGAGACAGGAAATCACGAATATGCTCTTATAGGTTCTACGATTTTAACAGTAATACTTGGGGCAGTGCTAATCTACAAAGTATTTGGGGAAATTATTGTTAAATGGAGCTTCAGAAAAGCAAACGAAATCACATACGATGATCATGAGGCACACAGTCACTTAATTTAATCAAGGAGAATTTTTATGGATGCGAAATTGATTAATAGAAAAATATATGAACTCTATAAACAAATAACCTTAGATAATAAATTGCTGGTACTTTTAAGTGAAAAAGAATTTTATGATCTTCAAATAAAATCAGAAGTTATTTACATGTTTGATGGAGAAGAAGCACTTGGTTTTGTGTTCTTTAATATTGTTGAAGATAAAAGCTATATCACTTTTCTCTATGGAAAAGATGATATTAAAGTTAAACTACTTCAAAACACTGAAAAGATATTGAAAGAGAAAAATATTACATCTCTTTGGGTGAGCTTCTTCAACCCGACTGCATTGTCATGGTATCCAAAACCAGGTATCATTCATCCTACAATTCAAGGTGTTGTCCTAGATTCAGAGGAACATCAATTCTATCAAAAACACGGATTTATTAATCATACAATTGAAGATACATACTACCAAAAATTAAGTGAGTTTGAGGTACCTAACAACATTAAAAAAACAATATATGAAAATCAAACAAAAGGATATAACATAGAATATTATGATGAATACAAACATCATGGTCTGATTGATTTTTGTGAAGAAATACATGCACCTCACTGGAAGAAAGTAATCTTAAGTAACCATGCATTAAAGAACCCTTTACCTCTATTAGTAGTCACTCATTTTGATAAAGTAGTGGGGTTCACTGGACCACTAGAGAATCAAAAAAATGGACGAGGATATTTTGCTGGTATCGGAGTGCTACAAAGTTACCAAGGTAAAAAATTAGGTAAAACTTTATTCTATAGGTTATGTGAAGAACTTAAGTTAATGGGCGCACAATATATGACTTTATTTACAGGAAGAAACAATCCGGCGAAACATATTTATGTGTCGGCAGGATTTGTTGTTGTAAAATCATTTATGATTATTAAGAAGTTCTTAAAGGGAGAATCAAATGTTTAAAATTCAAATCGAGGAATTATTTTATTTTCAAGCCAAAGAACCACTTTTAAGCAAATACAATGTTGTAAAACAAAAAAGAGATAATATAAATCTCTATGAGTTTGATTACTATAAATGGGTTCTAATTCCTGAAGATTACCCATATATTTATGAAGAAGACCTAGAGAAATTCTCGAAAACAAATGATATGAGAATCATGTTTAATAAAAGTAATTCTTTTGACAATATAATTCACAAGAATATTTGTAGATTACTAACGGAGAAAGATAAATATAAGTTTGAGGAATTTCATAAAGCGTGTAGCGAAGAGGATAAAAATAACGGGATGGTTAGTCTTTATGATCCAACTGTTTATGGATGTTTTGTGGACGATAAATTAGTAAGTGTCGCATCTCTTTGGCACTGGGGTAATAATCTTAGTGATATTGGGGTACTTACCCACCCACATTATCGTTCAAAAGGATATGCACAAAGTGTATGTGCTGTATTAATGAGTGAAAATGATCGTCATTACATTTGGCGTTGTGATTATTATAATGCACAATCTGTAAGCCTAGGTAAGAGACTTGGATTTATCGAGGTAGGAAGAGTATATTCACTTGAAAAAAAATAAACAGAGAATATATAAATATCTCTGTTTTTATTTTGCTTTTAAGAGTTATATTTTTTTTGTACTAAAACGTTTACTTTATGATAATATAGAAGAGTAGAGATAAATTTCAATTCAGGAGATGAGTAGTATGAGTAAACTAAAAGGTAACCTAATGTATGGACAAAGTGGTGGTCCAACAAGCGTTATAAATTCATCAGCATATGGTGTGATAACAGAAGCGCTAAAAAACAAAGATATTATCAAAGAAGTATACGTAATGCATCACGGGATTCAAGGAGCACTTACTGATGAATTCTATATAGTTAGTGAACAAGATCCCGAACAAATAGAATTACTTAAACATACACCAGGTAGTGCATTTGGTTCTGTAAGGTACAAAATGCCAGACTTCAGAGAAGATGAAACAGATTATATTAGATTGTTGTATTTATTTAAAAAATATAATATTCGTTATTTCTTATTTAATGGTGGAAATGATTCAATGGACACCTGTTACAAAATAGGACAATACATGGCATATGTAGGGTATGATATTAGATGTATTGGTGTTCCAAAAACAATTGATAATGATCTGCCTTTTACAGATCACACTCCAGGATTTGGTAGTGCAGCTAAGTATATAGCAAATACAATTCAAGAAGTTAGTTACGATATGTTAGCTTATCCAAAAGGTAAAGTTACAATCGTTGAAATAATGGGTAGACATGCAGGATGGTTAACAGCAGCAGCTAGTTTAGCAAGTGCTTCAGGATTTGGACCAGATCTTATCTATTTACCAGAAGTACCATTCTCAATAGAAAAATTTAAAAGTGATGTTCGTCGAGTTTATGGCGAAAGACATCAATGTTTAATTGCAGTTAGTGAAGGATTAATTAACGAAGAAGGAATCTTAATCGGCTCTTCAAGTGGGTTAAAAGATGCATTTGGACATTTCCAATTAGGTGGAGTATCTTCAAAATTATCTTCCATTCTGAATAGTGAAATGCGTATTTCCTCACGTACAATAGAACTAGGTACTACTCAACGTTCTGCATCTCACTTACATAGTTTAAGTGATGTAGAAGAAGCGATTGAAGTAGGACGTAAGGCAGTTCAATATGCTTTAAAAGGAACAAGAAGTGTTATGGTTACAATTATCCGTGAATCTTCTGAACCATATAAAGTTAAATTCGGACAACATCCGCTAAATGAAATCGCAAATGTTGAGCGTAAAGTTCCAGCATCAATGATTAACGAAGATGGAAACGGGGTAACTCAAGAATATATCGATTATGCACAACCTTTAATTGAAGGAGAAAACCCTGCACCATTTGAAAGAGGAATGCAAAAATTCGCAATAATGAAAAAATAAGTTTGTCCTCTGACAAACTTTTTTCTTTAATGATATAATAAGTTAATGAGGTGATACTATGAACAATACAATTGATGCAGTAGTAAAAGAAAAATTAGGAAAAGAATCTAGCGGCCATGATTACCTGCATGCCAAAAGGGTGGTTAAGAATGCTATATCAATTGCAAGTGATTACAAAGTTGATTTGGAAGTCATTAAAGTTGCAGCTTTAATTCACGATCTTATTGATCATAAACTAGAAAGCAAATTCAAACTCTCAATTGCAGAATTAGAAACACTTCTTATAGAAAATAAATATTCAATAAATCAGATAGTTATGATTAAAGACATTATTGAGAATATATCATTTTCTAAAGGGAACGTTCCCTCTTCACTTGAGGGTAAAATTGTACAAGACGCAGATCGATTAGATGCTTTAGGTGCAATTGGAATTGCTCGTACATTTGCTTATGGTGGGAAGAACAATAGATTGTTATATGGGGATAAGAATCGAGAAGATAGTTTATCACATTTTTACGATAAATTATTTAAGTTAGATGGTCTTATGAACACTAAAAAAGCAAAAGAGATTGCCATAGAAAGAATTAAATTTATGAGAGAATTTGAACAAAGAATGTTAAGTGAAATCTAAATAAAATAGTTCGCAAAATGCGAACTATTTTTTATATTCGTTGTTAAATAATGCCGTGTTAAATTCTTGAAGATGACCTGTCATAATTCCTTTTGTAATTGCAGGGTCATTTTTCATTATACTTTTAGCTTCTTGTTTTGTTTCTGCTTTAAAAACGACAATTCCATAAGTATCTAAAGACAATCCATTTGTTTTACCAGCCATAATCAATTTACCATTTTTAAGTAAGTTTTGAAGATGATTGAAGTGTTCCTCAACAATGATTTCATCTTCTTCTGTCCAGTTTTTTTCAATAAATAAACGATCTACTAATAGTAATTTATAAATAAATTCCATTCGTTACCCTCTAAATAAAATATCTTCATACTCATCTGTTCTTGTTAATTTTACGACAGCGTATGAACATACTGGCTTTACCTTTAGATTTTCTTCTCTTGCCATTTCTACGACTTTAGCAAGTAATCTTCCAGCAATGTTTTGTCCTCTTAATTCGGGTGACACAAAAGTATGGTTGATCAAGATTAAGTTTGTCCCACCAATTGTCCAAGTTATACGTGCAAGATCATTTTCTTCGCTCTCTCCAATATAGAAACGGTTACTTCCTTTTTTAATTTCCATAATCTACCTCCTACAGTATTATTATATAGTGAAAACATAATTACTACAAACAATGTGTTTTATAAGAATTAATTGTTGAAAATGTGTGCTCTTTTGTTATAATGAGTCTTGTCGATTGAAGGTGAAATTATGAAAGAATTAATAGAGAAGTATCGAGATATTAATCAATATGATTTGAGTTGTAGTGAAGCAATCATTTATGCTGCAAACGATAAGTACAATTTAAACCTAAGTAGTGATGCGTTAAAGATGATGGCACCATTTAGTGGCGGAATGTATGAAAAGGATACTTGTGGAATTATAACAGGGAGTTTAAGTGTGTTAGGAATTATGCTTACAGATAAAAACTCGCACAATAGTCCAATCCTACAAGAAGCTGTCTTAGAATATAAGAATCAATTCAGAAAGACATTTGAACAAACAGATTGTGATTATTTATATGGTATACACCGTAACGAGTTTACTGGATGCAATCCTCTGATTATAAATGGAGGTATTATTTTAGAGACGGTAATAAATAAATATCTATCAAAAAAAATGGAAAAATAGAACTGTTTTTCCATTTTTGTTTACTATAAATGGTATAATGAACCTAAGGAGTGAGACGGATGAAATTATTTGAGAAAACCCTAGAATCAGCTTTAAAATATAAATGCTTTTTTATGAAGTTATATGAGGATAAAATATTACTACCAAACAATGAGACAAGCACAAGAATATATATCGAACATGATGGTGCTGCAGCGGTTTTACCAATCACATCAGAGGGTAAAATTATTTTAATTAAACAGTATCGATATCCTATTAAAAAGATTTCTATCGAAGTCCCGGCAGGGAAAAAGGATGATATTAACGAATTAGGAATTGATTGTATTACACGAGAACTTGAAGAGGAAACAGGATATCGTTCAAATGATATCACCTATATAAGAGACCTACATAGTTGTGTAGGATATAGTAATGAAGTGATAGAATTGTTTATCGCAAGAAATTGTGTAGTAATTGAAAATCCAAAACAAGGTGACGATGATGAATTTATTGAAGTTTTTCACGTTTCTAAAGAAGAAGCAATTGAATTAATGAAAAACAATCAAATAACAGATGGGAAAACTCTTATCTTGCTGCAACACTTTTTACTAGAAAACATAGTGTAATAATTAGTAAGTTAAATCATTCAAACAGATTGAAAAGATAAAGTAAAATTACAGGAGGTTTTTCATGTTTCGAGAAATGAGAAGAATAAAGAATAAAATGAGTGATGCCGATGCTCGCGCATTATTACAAAATTGTGAGCATGGAACCCTAGGGACAATATCAACCAATGGGTATCCCTATACAGTAGTAGTTAACTACGTTTTTTATAACGAGAAAATATATTTTCATAGCGCAAAAGAAGGACATAAAATCGATAATGTGAGTAAAAATCCAAAAGTTTCTTTTACGGTTGCGGACAATATAAAAGTAGTAGAAGAGACCTTCACAACTACATATCAAAGTGTTACTCTATTTGGTCGTGCGAAAATTATTCCTGGAAATAAGGAAATCCTTATGGAACTCATTAAAAAGTATGCAAGTTCATTTTTAAAAGAAGGAAAAAAATATGTAGATCATTCGTTTGATACAACAGTATTAGTGGAAATAGAAATAGATTATTTAACAGGTAAGGAAAGATTATAATGGACTATGTAAAATATATTAGAAGTCTTGTTGGAAATAATAAAATCATCATGAATGCAGCAGCAGTAATAATTCTAGATCAAGAGAATCGAATTCTTCTTCAAAAACGTGGTGATGACTTCTTTTGGGGATTACCTGGTGGCATAATGGAAATTGGTGAAACCTTTGAAGAGACAGCTATAAGAGAAACCCTAGAAGAGACGGGATATCATATCAAAATTGAGTCATTGGTTGGTTCATTTTATAATTTTAATAAAACATGGCCAGGTGGAGATCAAGCACATATTATCTGCACCATTTTTACAGCTAGAATCACGGGTGGAGAAATGAATATTGATGGTATCGAAACACTCGACCTAAAATACTTTGATTATTCCAATTTACCAGACATAAATGCCCATGATCATTTAGATGCGATACACACTTATTTTACCAATCAAAATAAGTAGTGAATCTAGAATATCAAGTTTAACTATGGTACAATGAAAATAATATTATAGAGGTGATTAAATGAAACCTACAAGAAAAGATAAAAGAGAAGATTTTTTAATGACTTTAGTAAAACCACTTGTGAAAGTCTGGATGTTCTTTGATATGAAAACAAAATATCATTGGGGAGATTTTGATCGCAAACGAAAAGATCCTTATATCATGCTTGGAAATCACACCTTTATGTTTGATATTGTTCACATCCCATTAAAGATAAAAAAAGTTCCTTTTATGGTCGCATCTCAAACGTTATTTACAAAACCAGGATTAAAATTTTTACTTGAAAAAATAGCGCATGCTATTCCGAAAAGTAAAGGTTCTGCAGATATTAGAACAGCTCGCGAAATGATTGGTGCTGTAAAAAGAGGGTACCCTATCATGATTATGCCTGAAGGTAATACAACCTTTAGAGGAGATACAACCTATATCGAAGAAGCGACAATGAAACTCATTAAAAAACTAGGGGTTGATGTTGTACTTGTGTTAAATAAAGGTGGTTATTTATCAAAACCAAGATGGGCTACTGGAAAGAGAAAAAAACGAAGAGTAGATTTTTATTATAAGATTGCAATTACAAAGGATGAAATTAAATCACTTTCAGTAACCGAAATAAAGGACATAGTTAACAAAGGACTCTATAATAATGATTACGAATATCAACGAGAAGCAATGATGCCTCATCCAGGTAAAAAATTAGCTGAAGGACTTGAAAATTGTCTTTACAGTTGTCCAAATTGTGAAGCCGTAAACTCATTGGAAACAACTGGAAATAATATTAAATGTGTTGAATGTAATACAGAAGGATATATCGATAAATATGGTTTTATCCATGGGTTCAAATATGATAACAATGTAGACTGGGATAACTGGCAGAGAGGATTTAATCATAAACTAAGACAACACCGTCTTGAATCAGCTGCTGATTTATTTTTTGTTGATGAGATAAATCTTACACGTGAATTAATCGGTAGAGTAAATCTGGTGATGGAAGACGAATTATTAAAAATTACTGGTGACTATAAAGAGGAGATTCCTCTTGATGAGATGTTTAACCCCGT
>JBFFKS010000016.1:0-12138 GCA_041555275.1 Xianfuyuplasma sp.
AATGCAAACATATTTTTCTTATAATCTTCTACCCCAGGTTGATTAAATGGATTAACTCCAAGAACATAACCACTTAACCCACAAGCAATTTCAAAGAAATAAGCAAGATATCCGAAACTATATGCATTGATTTCAGGTATATTGATAATAATATTAGGAACACCACCATCAGTATGTGCTAGTAATGTTCCTAAAAATGCTTTTTTATTAACATAATCAACACTTTTACCTGCTAAATAATTTAGTCCATCTAAATTCAATTCATCTTCAATTACTTTCATTTCTCTTCGTGGTTTTAAAACATTTAACACTGTTTCAAATAATATTCTTTCTCCATCTTGTATGTATTGTCCCAAACTATGAAGATCAGTACTAAATGAAGCACTTGCAGGGAAGATACCTTTATTATCTTTTCCTTCGCTTTCACCAAATAACTGTTTCCACCATTCACCAACATAAAATAATGATGGTTCATAATTCACTAACATTTCAATCTTTTTACCGCTTCTATAAAGTAAATTTCTTACAGCTACATACTTGTAAGCTTCGTTGCTTAAAGATTCTTCTTTATATTCCTCTAATGCATCTTTTGCACCGTTCATCATTTCCATAATATCCACACCTGTTGTAGCAATTGGTAATAATCCAACAGCAGTAAGAACACTAAATCTACCACCTACATCATCTGGAACAATAAAGGTCTCGTATCCTTCTTGATTTGCCAAAGTTCGTAATGCTCCTTTTTTTGCATCAGTTGTTGCATAAATACGTTTATTCGCTTCAGTTTTACCATATTTCTCTATAAGTATTTTTTTGAATGTTCTAAATGCAATTGCAGGTTCTGTTGTAGTTCCTGATTTACTAATAACATTGATAGAAAAACTTTTTCCATCAATATAATCTATTAAATCCATCATATATGAACTAGAAATGTGATGCCCTACAAAGATTACTTCTACTGCTTTATTACAATTAAAATGCTTATTTAACATATCGATCGCAGCTTTTGCTCCTAAATATGAACCACCAATACCAATAACTAGTAAAATTTCAGAATCTTTTCTAATTTTTTCACTCGCTTTTTGAATACGAGAAAATTCTTCCTTATCATATTCATTTGGCAACGATACCCATCCTAGGAAATCGCTTCCTTCACCTGTTTTATCTAAAAGTTTTTGATGAGCTTTTTTTATTTCTACTTCCATATTCGGAAGTTCTTTTTTATCAATAAAAGATAGTGTATTACTATAATCTACATGAAGATATTTATTCATACTAATTCCTCCTTAAAATACGTAACAATATTAACATAATAAAATAATTTTGTATATAAAAAAACCTTTTCAAAGCACAAAAAAAACGATGATTACTCATCGTCCTCAAACTTATAATCGCTCATCCATTGAGCAAGTTTAGATTTTAAAGGAGAGAACCCACTCTTTAATACAATATTATACCTTTTTTTACGTTTGTGTAGAAGCTTATAACTTAGACTTAATTTATTACCTTCAACACTTAGTACTTTCAACTCTACAATATCATTTAAAGAAACATAGTCCTCAATACTACGGACAAAGCCATCGCTAAATTCAGATATATGAATTAGCCCTACGTAATTTTCATCAACTTTTACAAATGCCCCATATGGCTTTATTGCAGTAATCTCTCCTTTAACAATGTTTCCTTCTTTCATAAAAGAACACCTCGTTTTAGATTACTCGTTAATAGTATATCAAAAATAAATAAAAAAAGAAAATCGTTTCGGATTTTCTTTTAGTTAAATGTTCTCTACACCAATAATTCCAGGAACTTCTTCAAGAAGAATTGCTTCTATTCCATCTTTTAGGGTTGAATCTAACGCACTACATCCAACGCATGCTCCTTGCATTTCAACGAAGACAATACCATCTTCGTATTTTATATATTTTACATCTCCACCATCTCTTTGTAAGTATGGTCGGACTTTATGAAGAATCTCTTTTACTTGTTTTTCGATTAATGCAGCATTCATATTATTCACCTCTTAAAATACAAGTGTATTATACAGTTTTTTTAGTTCTATGTTAAACAAAACGCTAAAAAAAATAAGGGCTAGCCTTATTTATGTCTTTTTAGTACAAAATATGGTGCATTTGGTGTTGCTGATTCCATTAAATAATCTGGTATTGTTTCATAGTTATCTTTTGTAAAACCTTTTAACCTTAACATATCAGCACTATAGTCTCCAACAATGTATTGATACTTGTTTAAATAATCAACATATCTCTCATTAAAGGCTTTAACTTCAAGCGCTTCTTTATAATCTTTAATTAATTCAAATAAACCGTGTTCAGTCTCAATCATTTGAAACCTCCTTTATGTAATTAATACGATAATTTTTAACTTCATTTTTTTTGATTACTACCAAAATTGTAAAACCTACAAAAACAATTATATAGAATAATATCGCAAAATAAAAGACATATAATCTATTTGTATCATATAACACTCCACCGACTATAAATCCAATAGTCATTCCCAAACCAACTACACTTTGCCTTACACCAATAAGAACTCCTTGGGAAACAGCTTTGTTATCTGACATAAACGATATTGCAGTTGGTTCGTATATAGCAAGTATAACTGTATATATCATGTAAAAACTATAAAGACCAATTAACAAATTAGTTGTTCTAAACAGTAAAAAAATCATTATTGGGGCAAGTAGAAACTGGAATTGCAAAAGTCTGAAGTTATGGAATCTCTTTAGAAAGAATGGTGCTATGTATAAGTTGGATATTAATCCAACAATTCCTGATACAAAGACAATTAATCCAAGTGTTGATGCATTAAACCCATCATCAATAATGTAATAGTCCAAAAACCGTTTGATATTATTGTGAGAAAAACTTATAAAAAATGTTAAAGTGATCGTAAATATAGGAACCCATGGTAAGGTTAGAATCTGTCTTAAATTACCAAAGAAGTGTTTTCTAGTTAAGTGATGATCAGTATCCACTAAATCAGTTTTTCCGAAATACACTATCATTGCAATAATAATAAGTAAAGTAGCTTGAATAAAAAAGACGTAGTTGTAATTCGGTGACACTAAATCTGTTAAATATCCACCACCAATATAAGCAACTGCAATTCCGAATAAATATAGGGAAACCGTATAACTAAGCATTTTATTACGTTCATGTTCTAAACCAAATGAATCATTAATATACGAATATATATTCACCAATACTCCAGCAAAAAAGATTCCACTAACCAAAGAGGATAGTAATAATCCTACCTCACTACTAAATACTCCAAATAAGAATTGTCCAAAAGCATATCCAGCAAAAGCAAAAGCTATTATATTCTTTCGATCTTTAATATCTCCAAGCGCTCCCCATAAGGGGGCAAAAAGTAACAAACCCAACCCTCCACTTGCCAAATATAGACCAACATAAGTGGATGATATGCTTAATGAGTTTGTATAGTTTGGTACTGCAGGATACCCCAAACTGAAAAGTATTCCATAAATCAGAGAAATTGAAAGTAAGTATAATTTCCTTCTTCTCATTAGTCATCACCTATAATATTTTATTCGTTTGTTACTAATACCATACTTTCAGTCATAATAACTTCTTCTCTACCAACCATACCCATTCTTTCAGATGTGGTAGCTTTTATACTAACATAATCAATGTCAATATCAAGTAATGAAGCGATATTCTGTCTCATATCATCAATGTAATCTCGTAGTTTAGGTTTCTCTAGGAATACAGTAGAATCAATATTTACAACCCTATACCCACGCTTCTTAACTTCCTTCATCACTTGTAGCACAAGTAATTTAGAATCTATTCCTTTAAATTCCTCGCTTGTATCAGGAAATAAAGCCCCTAGATCTCCAAGGGAAAGAGCACCAATTAGGGATTCACAAACAGTATGTAGTAAACAATCGCCATCACTATGACCTACACTTCCTTTAAAGTGTGGGACAGTAATACCTCCAATAATTAATCGATATCCTTCTTCCAAACGATGAATATCTGTTGAATGTCCAACTCTAATCATAAAATCACCTCTAATAATTTAATATCATCTATTGTAGTTAGCTTTATTGAGCGATAATCCCCTATTACAAAGATAGGATCAATACCTTTATACTTCTTAAGTAATGCAGTATCATCTGTTGCAGTAAAACCTTCTTTTATTGCTAATTCATGTGACTCAAGTAATAAATCAAGATTAAATCCTTGTGGAGTTTGAAGAGCTACCAAAGAGTCTCTTCTTAATGACTTAACCAAGCGGTTTCCGTCACATACACTGATAGTATCTTTAACTTTTACACCAAGTGTAGCACTCATATTTGTTTCTAAAACCGTTAACAAATTAGTCACAGAAGAAGAATTTATAAATGGTCTAGCACTATCATGAATCAAAACAATCTTATTAACAACCACAGTAAGCGATTTATAAACACTCTGCTGTCTTGTGTTTCCACCTAAAATTACAAGAATTTTGTCACTTGAATATTGCTTTTGAATACTAGAAAAATTAGTTTCATTTACTACTAAAATAATTTGATTACATAGTGGCTCATTAAGGAAGAAATCTAAACTATATTCTACAATCCTTTTACCCTTTATTTCATAAAAAACTTTGTTAAAATTTAATCCAGTTCGCGAGCCACTTCCAGCTGCTAAAATTACTGCAGAATATTTCATCATTTCACCTCTGTAATAATCAATTTTTTTTACAATTTATTTTCGATAAAAATTACTTCATTATTATAAAAAAATTTTAATATTTTTTCAACTATTTCTAAAAAATTTTGAGCAATATAATAATTAAATATTTATACAATTATTTCGTTTATTATTCTACTTTTTTTACAAGATAATTTTTCTATTTATCCACAAGTAAAATAAGTTGTATAAATTTAATCTCTCTCTCATAAAAATATGGATATCTCTGTTGCATCAAAGATAACATTTAACAAAAACGATTTTGCGTATCTTATTGTACAACTCTATATAATAAATTTTACATAAAGTCGATGAGTTTTCCACATTAGATTCGATCATAAAAACAATATGACTGATTAAATGAATCCTTCATTGCTATTTCTAGAGCTTCGTTTGCCTCTTGATAAACTTTATCAAATGTTTTCCCTTCATAGGGCGATTCTGAGATACCAAGATTTGGATAAATTACTTGAGTTACACCACCAAATTGCATACGCATATTTAGCAGTTCTCCAGTTCCAGTTAGTGCTCTATCTAGTAAAGAAAATTTAAGATCATCCTTAATAATTAATCCGAATTTTACTCCAGATATTCGAAATAAACTCTTGTTATCCTTGATAAATTTAAAACGTAATTTTTCAAGATATTCACCCATCATTAAATCTCCAAAATCTCTTCCATATTTTTCATTAATTTGAGGAACATTTGAAAGACTTATTAAAACAAAATGATAGGTATTTTTTACTCTTGATAATCGTTGCATTTCTTCAAACATTTTCTTTACATCTGGCATATTGTTTAATACATCAATTTGTGTCTCAGGGTAACGCTTGACATCCATCATTTTTATCGTAGAAATTATAGATGGTTTTTTTTCAAGATAGATTATTTTTCCTCTTTCTTTTATCCACAAAAAATTACCATCTTTTACTATACGATAATCAATCGTATAAATAGGATTTCTTTTTGATAATTTTTCCATTTTTATTCGATACTGAGGAAGGTCATCTTTATGTATTAAATTTTCAAACTTTTCCACAGTAAATTCATTATTATCAATCCCCAATAGTTCTATATATCGATCTGTTCCGAATATAGTTCCATCATCTCTAAAAGAAATACCATCATGTATTAACTCAATGGTGGATATAAAACGTTGTCTAAGCAACTCAGAAGAGACAGAAACATGTTCAAGTTCAGCTTCAAGGTTATAAAAATCGAATTCTGAGACGTTTTTCTTAAAAAGTAGTACAAGATTGTCGATAATCACCCAAAACGCGAATAGAGCAAGAATAACGTATGCTGAAATCAAATAGAATACCGATTCATAATCATTATAAAAGTAGAAATATCCTACTAGAAGTAATATTAGAAAAGCGACTACAAGATTATAGTCGTGTTTTCTTTTTTTAGTAAGTTTTACTCCTATCCCGTAGATAAGCCATAAAACATCAATCGCTAGTAAAACTAAAATATTCATTTGATCACTCCTTTTTAGTCAATGTATCCTCTAATGTATGATGATGGATAATAAAATGATAAATATAGTGATAAAGCGGCTAGATAGTATGTTAATGATGAAAATGATCGGATTAATAAGAAGCTAGTAGCTGCAATTATTAGGAAGGTGACACCCCATATAAAGGTTAATCCCCCACTCATTTTATGAAATAATTTTGTTCTAGTATAATCTGTTCTATAGTCATGACGAATATAACCATAAGCAATAGGTTTGTTAATTAACCAAGTAGTTAATAAGTATATCGCCATTATAGATAATGTCCATTTACTGTCTTTCATTTCATTTAAATATGGTATAAATATACTCAAAATAGCTAAAATGAAATAGAAAATAGGTATTACATACTCAAATGTGGTGATTTTCTTTAGTAAACGATATTTTATATATACTGTTACGCTAAACAATATAACCATAATTGGAGCTACGATAATATAATTATGGTAATTTGCTAGTAAATTGGCTAAGAAAATCATTAGAAATTGAAAAACCATTATTTTTATACCCCATTTACCTTGAACATAGTCATAAGCATTTGGTTTAGTTATTAATATACCCATATCAAAGCCTTCGATGATCTCCTCGAGAAGTTCTTTTTCACCAACATACTCCAAAGTACCATTCCCGATAGCTAGATCAAGTGTCGTATTCCCAACGCTTAAATCATACAATGTATCGTTTGTGGCTATGATTATAATATCAGAAATATCACTTACTCCTTTATACAATCTTTGGTGTTTACCTTTGGTTCTAATGTAGTAGGAATCTTTCCCAATAAAGAACTGTATATTACGCTCTTCTTTACCTAATGACTTTGGTATAAATTGATGGGTAATGATATTCATTAGTTCATCATGATTTATGAAATAATCATCATCTTCTCCATGATAAATCAAGTCATCAATCAAATCGCCATATTCCACTCCAGTTTGAATTTGTCCAGTAATTCCCGATTCCGGTTTCATCCATGAGCCTAAGAAGTAACTATTGGAAAACGGGTTCATTTCTGAATAATCGTCTATTTGAAACAAGTCGTTAATAGTCTTTCCTTCCCAGTATTCTCTAGATGCATAACTAGAAATATATTTACGCTTATCACCAATTCTTGATAAAGTAATATGTTCAGCAGTATTTGGAAAGTACTTGGTAAACTGTAAAACAACTTCGTTTAGCTTTGTTTTACGTGGTGTGTTATCATCTAAAAACTCCACTAATATTGCACTTTTTCCTGCAGGACAAGCTTTTTTATCAATTTGTTTGTAGTTTTGTATACTAAGTAACCTGATTGGATCATCTGTTATTTCACTAAAAATATATTGTCTTTCTTCTAATCCAAGCTCTTCGGCGGGTTTATCAAGACCAATATAGACTTGATTTATATATCTTTCCTCTTTTGCGTTTGGATACATTTTATAGAATTTTTCGGTTATTTCTTCACCTTCAGGGTAATAGTTCTCAACAAAATCATCGATTCTCATATTGATAACATAATGTTTTGCTTGAATTTTATTGCCTTCGTTATCTATAAGGACTTTAATTTCACCATCTTTAATTATGAACTTTTCAATGGATCTCTCGAGATATATCTTCTCTCTATTTTTAGATATCTCACCGGAAAATCTCTTAACTACGTTATCAAAAGAAGTTGTAATAAAATGAGACCCATCAATAAATGTGTCCATCCATTTTACAAAATAGTGATATGCATTTATCTCTTTTGGATCAAATCCTACTGAATCATAAACCAATGTAAATTCGTTTATTAAATCCGAATTATCGCTGTATTTAGAAATTACGTCATGTAAACTAAGGTCTCCCCACTCAATTAAAAGTGATGAAATAGTATATTCTTTGTTATGTAGTCTCGCTAATTTTTGATCCTTAAAGTCATCATAATGTCTGGAAATGTCTTTAAATAGACGATGAATAGCATCACGTTGCTTCGGATAATGACGTACAAGATAAACCAAAAAATTATCGTAATCATTTGGTCTTCGTTTAATTTTTTTGTCTCTACTTACAATCATAGCAAACTCATTATCTAAGTATTCAAATGTTCCTTGTAATCCGCATCTTTTCATATACTCGTAAAAAAGATTGCCTTCATGAACGCCACCTAAATCATAGTTGTAGCTCTTGAATTCAAATTTTGATCCATCAGAATCTTTGAATATTTTTGTGTATTTTTGAAGTTTTTTCTTTTTACCTTCCTCAAATACAGCAACATTTCTAAGTCGCTTAGATAAATAAGTGGCAGTAGTAAGACTCGCAAGTCCTCCACCAATAATAACAACATCGTACTTTTCCACAGAATCACCCAATTTCTATACTACCCTTCATTATATCACAATTACAAATTACGCTGCATTTAAAATAAAAAATGAAAGTAAAAACTTGCACTTTATCTATAACTTTTAATTATAAAATGATATCTTTCTCTGATGAAACAGCTGTACACTCTTACTCTCTTCTTCTTAAAAACCAACAATAGTATCTTACAAATCCTTTTAAAATTACCATATATTTTTAAAAAAATGTGATTATATTATTTTGGCTTTATTTAATATTAAAGCGGTTTCCGGTTATTTCATTAGAGTCAAAACAATACTAAAATAAAAAAAGCCGATTACGGCTTTTAATTTTGCAAATGTTTTTCGATATATTTAAGTAGTGATTCTTTACTAACATCCATATCAAGGTACCCGTCAACTGCGACACTAATATTCCCAGTTTCTTCAGATACAATAATTGTTAATGAATCAGATAACTCACTTATTCCAATTGCTGCCCTATGCCTAGAACCTAATTGTTTCGGGATATCCAGTCTTTCTGTTGGTGGAAAATATGTACCAGCACAGATAATCTTATCTCCTCGTACAATAACTGCTCCATCATGCAGTGGAGTATTTGGGAAAAAGATAGTTGATAATAATTCACTATTAAGTGGTGCATCAATATCATACGCACCTGAAATATACTCATCTAGAGAAGTCGTTTTCTCAAAAGTAATCAATGCCCCAATTTTTTTACCACTTAGAAAGTCTATACTTTTAATTAACTCAATCTTAATAGCATCTTCCAGTGTATTATGAAATAGTGCATTTCCGCTGAATCCCATTTTTTTAAGAATCAAAATGAATTCTGTTTGACTTGTAACCAATATTAGGAACAAAAGAGGCAGTCCAAATAATATTGCTTCGACAACATCAACGTCTTCGACAAATATTATTACTATCGCGTAAATAGCTAATGCAATAACAAGTAGTTTAAAAAAGCGATAAATAAGTGTAATCGTTTTGGATTTTATAAGATTTGCAAAAATTGCTAGTAAGTAAACATTGATGATAATAACGTAAAAATGATCAAAACCGCCCATCAAACCACTCCTTTTTTCTATTATAGCACACAATATTTATGCATCAAATCAATATTAAATATTTTGTTTTAAATATGGTAGATATTTTGAAAATCAAAGCATTTTTCAACCGTCTTTTTTCAAATATAAGCCCTTTCGCTTTTTAATAAAAAAAACTTCATTTTTTTCAACTCCACAAACCTCTTTATTAAGCGATTTCACAGTGTTAAATAAATGTCAAGACTGTATTTATTCTTTTTAATAATATATAATATTAATACACACTTTTCATTCAAGGGGGTCATTAGAAAAATGGTAAAATATAGTAAAGAAATGATTGAGAATATTAACAAAGACATAGCGGATGGGTTCACACATTTATATCCGATAACCGAAGACATGACAAAAAGTTTTAGTGGTGTATCTAGACTTGTTATGTTAGATAGATATACTCAGAAGGATTTGGCATTAAAAACATTACGTGTTGGTGATTTGGTAATCACTGTTGTTCGTAATGATCCAAAATTCCCTGCAAGGGGTATTGGTAATGTTGTTGAAATTCATGGAGATGAAGTAAAGATTAAAGTTGAAGCTGAATCTTTAGGAAATGCTGAGGACGCAGATGAATTTGGATGTGTCGTTAGAAATAAACGTCAAATAGATAAGCCACTTGAGCTTTTCTTTGAGCAAATTGCTAGAAGATTAGCCAATCATTTAGGTGAAGACGAAAGCGTTGAGATGAGAGAGTCTTTCTATCAGGAAGTATCATCTTTAAATTTGGTACCAGCTGGTAGAGTATTATTTGGAGCGGGAAGTCGCACCAATGTTACATTTTTTAACTGTTTCGTTATGCCTTTTATTCACGATTCACGTGGTGGAATTAGTGATCATCGTAAACAAGTAATGGAAATAATGAGTCGTGGTGGTGGAGTTGGTACTAACGGATCAACTTTGAGACCTAAAAACTCACTTGCAAAAGGCGTTAATGGAAAATCTAGTGGGGCAGTTTCTTGGCTACATGATTTAAGTGAATTAACACATTTAGTCGAGCAAGGTGGATCAAGACGTGGTGCACAAATGATTATGCTTGGTGAATGGCATCCAGATATCGTTGAATTTATTATTTCAAAAATGCAGAATCCTAAAATTTTACAGTTTTTAATTGATACGATTAAGGATGCGTCTATTGTTGCCGCTGCAAAGGCAAAACTAAAATTCATACCTTTAAGTGACTCAGATATTATGATAAATGAATATATTTTAGAACAAAATAAACTAACTCCTGGTATTTTTACGAAAAATATTGTAGATTCATCTTTTGAGAAAATCAACAAAGGTGGCCATTATGAAGTAAACAATTCTGAATTCTTAACAGGAGCAAATATCAGTGTTGCAATTACAAAAGAGTTCATGGCAGCCGTTGAAAATGATGAAGATTATCCTCTTCGTTTTCCAGATGTAGATTCTTATACAAAAGAAGAAAAAGAGATTTATGATAAAGAATGGCAACAATGTGGTGATGTACGTGAATGGGAAAAGCAGGGAAATCGCGTCAAGACCTACAGAACTATCCGTGCGAAAGAACTATGGAATCTTATAAATATATGTGCAACATACTCAGCTGAGCCAGGTATTTTCTTCATCGATAATGCGAATGAAATGACAAACGCACGTGGATATGGACAAAAAGTTGTATGTACAAACCCATGTGGTGAGCAACCATTAGCACCATATTCTGTATGTAACTTAGCTGCAATCAATTTAGCAAATATGGTTAACAAAAAAACAGCAGAAGTAGATTGGGAAAAACTTGGAAATACAGTAAAAACAGCAATTAGAATGCAAGATAATGTTATTGATAAAACTCATTACTTCCTTGAAGATAATCGCGTTCAAGCTCTTGGTGAAAGAAGAATAGGTCTTGGAATTATGGGATTGCATGATTTACTAATTTGGTGTAATAAACGTTATGGTTCTCCTAAAGCAAATATTTTAGTAGATGAATTATTTAGATTTATTGCTACAAAATCATACAATACTTCAATTGAAATCGCAAAAGAAAAAGGATCTTTCCCATTCCTAGATGAACATGGATCTAGAGAAAAACTAGTGGAAAGTGGCTATATTAAGAAGTTACCTAAAGAGATTAGAGAAGCGATACTAGAACACGGAATTAGAAATTCTCACTTATTAACCATTGCTCCAACAGGTTCTACTGGAACTATGGTTGGTGTATCTACTGGTTTAGAACCATACTTCGGATTCTCTTATTTCAGAAGTGGTAGATTAGGTAAATACATTGAAGTAAACGCACCAATTGTTGAAGAATATCTTGCGTCACATAAATTCTTAACAAAACAAACATTACCAGATACGTTTGTAAGTGCTATGGAATTGGCTCCAGAAGAGCATGTAGATGTCCAATGTGTTATCCAAAATTGGGTAGACTCTTCAATTTCAAAAACAGTAAATGCTCCGAAAGGGTATAGTGTAGAGGAAGTTGAACAAGTGTATATGAGATTATTCAAAGGTGGTGCAAAAGG
>JBFFKS010000017.1:0-11969 GCA_041555275.1 Xianfuyuplasma sp.
CTTCACGGAATCCAATACAATCCTCTTGTCTGTAATCGATAACAAATTGATTACAGAAATCTGTAGATGAGATTGAACTATTGAATTGTTGTACATAACTATCTAAAAATGCTTGTGCATCATCCCAAGATACTTGTTCACCTTGTTGTTCGTTGAAACGGATATAAACATTTCCGTCATTATCTCCTTCGAAATGAGCGAATAATTCACGGGTAAAATCTTCTGTATCGTTAATATATCTAAAGATAATTCTAAATTGATAATTAGGGTTTTGCTCAAATAACTCTAGAGAGATTGTATAATTATTTAGTCTTACTTCTTCTCTACCTTCCATACAATTTGGGATATCTTCAGGATAGAAGTATTTGTCACAAACCTGAGCGTCGGACATTGCATCATTGTTAAAATCATCTACAAGCTGTTTCATTAAATCGTATAGGAATGGATATGGATCTCCACCTTCAAATTTTACTTTTAGTAGTCCATTGGTATCTGTGTAGAAGACAGCATAGTTTTCTTCTTCCCAAATATTCCCTAAACCATCATTGTATTCAAAGACAATACGAATACGATCTCCCTCAGGGACAATTTTGATAAGTTCTAAATGAACATTACCTTGTTTGTGAGGAGCGATATGTTCCACACATCCACCCTCGTCTTCAGGTGCAAAGTATTTCTGACATAATTCTAATGCTGTAACATCTGGATTATTATAGTCGGAAACTAATGCTTCAATCAAAGCGATTTGAGAAGGATCCGCTTCGGAGTTGAATCGTACAAATATTTGCTCAGTACCATCTTGATAGAACTCAACAATATATGTTTCAACCCATATATTATTAGCGGTATCTGTGTATTCGAATTTTGCGATAAACATACCGTCTTGGTTAAAGAATTCAATCATTTGAGCAGTAGTATTTACTAGTTTATAATCGCTAACTACCTCAAGACATCCAATTTGATCTTCAGGTTTCATATATTTTTGACAATACATTTCTGCAGTCACACTCGTATTATTGAAATCTGCTACCAATCCCTCTAAAAACTCACGGAAGAAATCGGTAGGTTCTCCACCTTTAAATTCCAAAGCTTCAAAGTTGTTATCGGCATCAAAGTAGAAGATTACTTCATTTGACTCTTCCCACTTATTACCAGTTGAATCGGTATATTCAAATACAACTTTGTAGATGCCTTGGTCTTCTCCAAATTCTTTGATAATAATTGTTTCACCTGCTGATTTTGAATCATTTACATGTTGTGCACATTCGGCTAGAAAATCTGCGAGCATATATTTTGCACATACTTGTTCACCAGTCATACTTGTATCATTAAAATCAAATACTAATTGATCTAAAATATCTCGTAGTGATGGTTGATTATTACCATCATCAATTATATTGATTTTTAAACTATCATTAATATCTAAGTAGAATGTTACCTTCATATCCTTTAAATCAGTAGAAGAGTCAGTATAAGTAAATAAGAAAATTATTGTATAAAACTCAGTGTCTTCAATAAAAGTATCAAGGGATACAACACCATTTACTAAATCGTTCTCTGTTTTTCCTTCTTTACATCCTGCTACATCTTTTGAATCAAAGTATTTTGTACACACCGCATCTGGTGTTTTACTATTATCGTTGAATTCAACAATAAATTCTTCAATAAATAGTTTTAGATTGTCATAATCTAATGGATCAACTAAATCCTGGCGTTCCTTAAATTCCATCAGGATATCACCATTTATATCACGAGTGAATTTTACTTCCTCTGTTTGGTCTTTTGGTTCAGACATTTCATCATCATTAAATGTCATTACAACAACATAGTAACCATCAGTACCTTCATCAAAGGATTTTAAAATGACAGTCATGTTGAGCGCGAGTGATTCATCACGTTCATTTGCACAATCAGCTGTTGTTTGCTGTGGCATATAGTTTTGACAAATTAGTTCTGATGTTATATTGTCATCTAGATAATCATCAATAAATTGCTCAAAGAAAGTTTGAACGATCTCTTTTGTTAATGGAACATCTTGTGGATTGATTGTTGTTGATTCATAATCCCATGCGCTTATATACATGATTCCTTCAACATTAACTACACCAATTGTAAAAACTACAGTTGTTAGCATGTCAGCAGACACTGCAGTGATTTCATATAGTTTTTGTGTTGATAAAGACGGAATAGAGGTTACATCTTCAACAGTGAAACCTTCAAACTCATTAGGCACCAAACCTAACCTATTAGCTCGACATTCATCAAGTAAAGCGATATTTGTAACACTAAAGTAGTCCGTACAAAAAGTAGTGTTAGTTGTATCGTTATACTCACTAATAATAATATTGAAAACATTAAGTATTGCATCGTTTGTTAAATCTTCTATTACTTCACCTTTACAAATCTCATTTGTTGGATTTTCACGACAAAATTGTTCGCTTATCTCATCTACGTCATCAGGTTGTAAAAAGCAACCTGTTAAAGACACAGCAAAGAAGAAAGTTGTGAGTAATAGTAATAATTTTTTCATTATTTACCTCCTACTTTCTTGGATTTTATACTTTAATTATATTCCTTTTTAAAGAATAAGTTATGAATAAAATGTGAATTGAAATCTAAGCAAAAAAAAAGAGTAACAATAAGTTACTCATATTCATTCATAAGTTTGAGGTAATGATTTTTGTTTATAGCCATTTCTTTTAATTCATTTTCTTTTAGTTCTCGAACAATTCTCATAGGGTTTCCTACAACAAGTACCCCATTTGGAATGATTTTGTTAGGAGGAACTACTGCACCTGCACCAATTAAGGTGTTTTCTCCAATAACTGCACCATCTAAAATTATACTACCCATTCCAATTAAGGCGTTATCTTTAACGGTACATGCATGAATAATTGCACCATGTCCAACAGTAACATTACGACCAATAAAAGTTGGTAAATCGGTATTTGTATGAACAACAGCGTTGTCTTGGATATTTGTATTTTCTCCAATTACAACAGGCGCCATATCACCTCTTACTGTAGCATTGTACCAAACATTAACGTTTGCTTTTAATGTTACATTTCCGGCTATAACAGCATTTGTGAATATTTTAGCAGTTCGATCTATTACAGGAGCAATTCCTTTGTATTTTTCAATTATCATGTGAACACCTACCTTATAACCTCTTTTATAACACGATAGAAGTTTTCGTATTTAATTTTATTAATTTCCTCTTTACTATATCCTAGTTTTGAAAGTTCCATAAATACATTTCCGACATCACTCATTGACTGTAAACCTTCCACATGATTATTTTCTACACCATCATACAAATAGTAGCAGAAGTCAAATCCTAGTCCTACATGATCGATACCGATTGTTTTTACAGCATAATCAATATGTTGTACCATAGTTTGTACGGTTTGATTGTCTTTTTCACTCGCAATGAATGGTGCAATACCACAAATACCAATGACACCATTTTTTTCCTTAATCATTTGAAGTTGTTCATCAGTATAATTTCTAATATGATTACATATATTTTTGATATTTCCATGTGAAATGATTACGGGACCTTTTACATATTCAATAACTTCAGAAAATGAGCGAGGATTTAAATGGGATAAGTCAATAATCATTCCCAATTCTTGCATCGTATCAAGAACTTCTTTTCCAAGTAAAGTTAATCCTTCTGTCTCACTGTTTAAGCCTGCTGCATATTTGTTTACTTCATTCCATGTTAGTGAAGCATGACGAACACCTTTATCATATAAATCTCGCAATTGATTGGTATCTTCTAATTGCATAATACCTTCAATTCCAATAATGACACCAATTTTGTTTTGTTTTACTGATTCATGCATGTCTTCAGTGTTTTTGCAGATATAGAAGATATCATCATTTTTACCTAATTCAAGAAAAGCGTTATTAAAAATTTCGTTAAACAAGTTAGGATTATCGGTTTTCGGATTTGTCCAATTCACAAAAATACTGTGAGTAACTCCGGCTTCTTTATACATTTTTAAGTGTCTTTTTTTAAAGGAATCTTTCATTCCTTTTTTCTTTTGATTGTACATATCTGTTAAGATATCACCATGTGCATCAAGAATCATAATACCCTCCTTGTAATAAACTGAACAAACTGTAACAGTTTAGTTTCTATTATTGTATGCTTCTAATCCTTTTTCTAAGATGTACATTGCACGCTTCATATCTTCTGTATTTAAAACATAGGCTATGCGAGCCTCGTTTTTACCTAAACCTTTGGTTGCATAAAATCCTTCAGCTGGAGCTAACATAATTGTTTCACCATCTAAACTGAATTCTTCTAACATCCAAATAATAAATTCTTCTGCATCAAGAACAGGTAATTGAACAACAACATAAAATGCACCTGTTGGCTTTTCACAAACAACACCAGGAATATTGCTTAGCGTTTCAAAAACGATGTCTCGACGTGCTTGATATTCATCTCGAACTTGATTGGTATATTCTTGAGATAAATTATATAAGGCTGCGCTACCGATTTGTTCTAACGTTGCAACACATAGTCTTGCTTGACATAGTTTTACAATATTTTTCATTAGTTCTTTATTTTTAGAGCATATTGCACCAATACGAGCGCCACATGCACTATATCTTTTTGATACACTTTCAATAATAATCAATTTATCATCGATACCTTTCAATGAACCCATAGATATTCCTTCTAGTCCATCAAAAGCCATACCGCGATATACTTCATCGCTAATTAAGAATAAATCATACTCAATCGCTATTTGCGCTAACATTTCCATTTCGTCACGACGTAATATTGTACCAGTAGGATTTCCAGGATTTGAAAATAGAATCGCCTTTGTCTTTGGAGTGATTAAACGAACGATATCATTTTTGCTTGGTAAATGAAATCCTTCTGTAGCTTTTGTAGTGATAGGAACTATCTTTACATTTACTTCACCAGTAAAGCCATTATAGTTGGTATAAAAAGGTTCGGGTACCAATATTTCATCACCCGGATCACAGATTGAAATCGCACTAAATGTGATTGCTTCTGAGCCACCGTTTGTGATCAAGATATCTTCCTCAGAAAATTCGATTTCATCTCTTCTAAAAAAGTTCTGAATGGCATTGATTAATATTGGTTCACCTTGACTAAAAGAATACTTGATAACTGTCGTATCATAGTTATTAATAGCATCCATAAATACTTTTGGTGTTTCGATATCGGGTTGTCCGATGTTTAGATGATATACTTTTTTTCCTTCTTTTTTTACTCTTGTAGCAATAGGTACAAGTTTTCTTACTGGAGATTCTTGCATCTCTAAAACGCGCTTGGATAATTTCATTTAACTATTCTCCTCTTCAAAAAATCAATTTAATTGTAACACTCAAGTTACTCAAAATCAAGCGTTAAAAAGGAGTAAATATTGCTGCGTAATAAGTTGAAAAATATAATTCTTTTTAATATTTTCAATGCATAAAAAAATAATGAAAATATTTTCATAAAAAATGTTGATTAATTTATAAAATATTTTAAATAAAACGGCTAAATACAGCGGTATATATTTTAGTAAAAAGTTTTTTAGATTTTTTTATGAAAACGCTTGTTTTAGTAAAGTTATCTTGTTACAATGCTATTGTGTTATAACCGATTAATACGTGATGAGAGGAATTATATTATGAAACTTAAATTATTCATACCAGGTCCAGTTGATGTGGACCAAGAAATTTTAGACAAATTAGCAACTCCTCAAATAGCTCATCGTAGTAAAACAGCGACAGAGTTACAAAAGGGAATTTCAGAAAAATTACAAAAATTAATGTATACAGATGACTTGATTATCTTATCAACATCATCAGGTAGTGGTATAATGGAGATGGCGATAAAATCTTGTACAAAAAAACGCGCTGCAGTATTTAGTGTAGGAGCATTTGGGGATCGTTGGTATAAAATGGCTGTAACAAATGGCATTCCAGCTGATAGATTCGCATCTGAACCAGGATATCCTACAACACCAGAAATGGTTGAAGAAGCATTGAAAACAGGTTTATACGATGTTGTAACTGTTACACATAATGAAACTACCTCAAGTATTATGAATCCAGTTTATGAAATTGGACAAGTAGTAGCAAAATATCCTGATGTATTGTATTTGGTTGATGCAGTAAGTTCATTAGGTGGAGCAAAAATAGAGGTAGATAAATCAAATATTGATCTTTGTTTAGCTTCCACTCAAAAATGTTTAGGACTTCCACCAGGACTTGCAGTTGCAAGTGTTAGTGAAAAAGCAATAAAAAGAGCAGAAACAGTTGAAAATAGAGGATTCTATTTGGATCTATTAAATATAGTTAATCGTGTTAAAAAAGATTATCAATACCCAAGTACTCCATCTACACCACACATGTGGGCGTTAGATTTCCAGTTGGATCGTATTGTTAATGTTGAAGGACAAGAAAATCGTTTTAATCGTCATGAAAAACTTGCAAATATTGTTAGAGAATGGGCAATTAAATATTTTGATTTATATGCAATTGAAGGATATCAAAGTAATACAGTAACTACTATCTGGAATACTAGAGGAAACAGTATTACTGAACTAAATAAAGAATTGATTAAAAGAGGGTATATGATTAGTAATGGTTACGGTGATTTAAAAGAAAAAGCATTTAGGATTGCACATATGGCAGATCGTAAACAAGAAGACCTTGAATCTTTATTAAGAGAAATAGAAGAAATCTGGGGACTATAGGAGGTCTGTATGTACAAAATACTAGCAAATGATGGAATCGCAAAAACAGCAGAAAAAAAATTAATTGAACTGGGATTCTCAGTAGACACTAATTTTTATCAAGACGAAGAATTGGTAAAAAAAATTCAAGAAGTGGATTGTATTATCGTCCGTAGTGCGACAAAAATCAGAATACCATTAATTGACAAAGCTCTTGAAACAAAGCAGTTGAAATTAATCATTAGAGCGGGTGTTGGAATTGATAATATTGATCATAAATATGCTTCTGAAAAAGGGATTGTTGTTAGAAATACACCAAATTCGAGTAGTGATGCTGTAGCAGAATTGGCAATAGGACATATGTTCGCCTTAGCAAGACACATTTATATTTCAAATGTAACTATGCGTCAAGGTAAATGGAATAAAAAGGCATATCTTGGTATAGAACTTGCAGGTAAAACACTGGGACTTGTTGGCTTTGGTAAGATTGCTCAAAGTGTAGCAAAAAAAGCATTAGCCCTTGGAATGAATGTTATATACACTGATATTATGGGACAAAATGACAAGATAAAAGAATGTAAATTCGTAACAAAAGATGAATTGTTACAACAATCTGATTTTATTTCATTACATATTCCCTTCATAAAAGATATGGGACCATACTTAAGTACAAATGAATTTAGCAAGATGAAAAAAGGAATGTATCTGATTCACACAGCACGTGGTGGTGTAGTAGATGAGATGGCACTTCTTAAGGCATTGGATAGTGGTATTGTTGAAAGAGCGGCATTAGACGTATTTGAAGATGAGCCGACAAAAAATGATTTGATTTTCACAAATGAGAAAATCTCTTTAACACCACATATTGGTGCTTCAACTATAGAGGCTCAAGCACGTATTGGGCAAGAAACAATAGAAGTTATTTTAGAATATTTATCTTAGGAGGATAAAGAGAATGGCAATAGTTAGACCTTTTAAGGCATTAAGACCAAGACCGGATTTAACAGATCGTGTTGCGTCATTACCTTATGATGTAATGGATCGAAAAGAAGCAAAAGAAATGGCAAAAGGAAATCCTTATAGTTTTTTACATATCGTAAGAAGTGAAATTGATTTTCCATCAAGTACGGATCCATATGATCCAAAAGTGTATAAAAAAGCACAAAAGAACTTGAAAATTTTTGAAGATGACGGTGTTTTAGTACAAGATGAAAATGCAATGATTTACATTTATCGTCAAATTATGAACGGTAACGAGCAAACTGGTTTTGTTGGTTGTACATCGGTTGACGATTATGTAAATAATGTCATTAAGAAACATGAATTAACATTACTGAGTAAAGAAAAAGATAGAATTAATCATTTTGATAAATGTGATGCAAATACTGCTCCTATCTTTCTAACATATCGTGATAATGAACGTTTAAATCAAATATTAGAAGAATGGACAAAGAAAGAACCAGAATTTGATATTACTACAGAAGATGGCGTTGGACATGTTGCTTGGAAAATTGATGATGAGCGACTAGTTGTAGAAATAACAGAGTTGTTTGGTGGTATTGATAGTTTATATATCGCTGATGGTCATCATCGTAGTGCTTCGGCTGCCAAAGTTGCTTTAAAAAGACGTAGTGAGAACCCAAATTATACTGGGGAGGAAGAGTTTAATTACTTTTTAAGCGTAATTTTCCCTGAATCTAGTTTGACAATAATGGATTATAACCGAGTTGTACATGATGCGAATGGTTTATCTATGCCTGATTACTTCGCAAAATTAGAAGAAATATTTTTTGTTGAACCAAGAAAAGCACCATACAAACCAACTGAAAGAAACACATTTGGGATGTATGTTAATAAAGAATGGTATAAACTAACACTAAAACCTAATATCGTTGATCAAAACGACATATTAGAAAGTATTGATGCTACAATATTAGAAAAACATGTTTTAAACAATATTTTAGGAATCAAAAATGTTCGTAATTCATCAAGAATTAGTTTTGTTGGTGGAATAAGAGGACTTAAAGGCTTAAAAGATAAAACTGATGAATTAGATGGTTGTGGATTCTCGATGTTTCCAGTATCTATGAAAGAAATTATGGATGTTTCTGATTCAGGATTAATTATGCCTGCAAAATCTTCTTGGTTTGAACCAAAACTTCGTAGTGGATTATTTGTACACAAGTTTGATAGTTTTGAATCGCACATTGATACGGATGGTGAGACATCACAACAAACAAAAGAATATATTGATGCAGTATTAGAAGTCGTTAAGAAAAAAGATGGAACACAACCAGAATTTGTCCAAGCAGTGACTGAAGTTTTACATTCTTTAGGTCCAGTTATTGATCAACATCATGAATACATCGAAAATAACATTTTAGAGAGAATTGTTGAGCCTGAAAGAGCAATTCAATTTAGAGTACCTTGGGTAGATGATGAAGGAACTGTGCAAGTAAACAGAGGTTTTCGTGTTCAATTTAACGGTGCAATTGGACCATATAAAGGTGGATTAAGATTCCATCCTACAGTATATTTAGGATTGATTAAATTCCTAGGATTTGAACAAATCTTTAAGAACAGTTTAACTGGACTTCCAATTGGTGGAGGTAAAGGGGGATCTGATTTTAGTCCTCTTGGTAAAAGTGATAATGAAATTTACCGTTTCTGTGTAAGCTTTATGACCGAATTATATCGTCACATTGGACCAAATGTCGATGTACCTGCTGGAGACATTGGTGTAGGTGGAAGAGAAATTGGGTATCTATACGGACAATATCGTCGTATTAAAGGTGCATTTGAAAATGGAGTTTTAACAGGTAAAGGAATTACTTATGGAGGGTCTTTAATAAGACCTGAGGCAACTGGATATGGAGCAACTTACTTCGCACAACAAATGTTAAAACACGATGACTTAGATTTTAAAAACAAAACTGTTGCAGTATCTGGATTCGGAAATGTTGCATGGGGAGTTTGTAAAAAAGTAAGAGATTTAGGTGGAAAAGTTGTAACTTTGAGTGGGCCAGAAGGATATATTTACGATCCAGATGGAATTAATACCCAAGAAAAAATTAATTTCATGTTGCAAATGAGAGCAAACACAAATGGTAAAATTGAAGATTATGCAAAGAAATTTAATGTTGAGTTTATTCCAGGTAAAAAACCATGGGAAAGAGAAGTAGATATTATTATGCCATGTGCAACTCAAAATGAAATTCAAGTAGAAGATGCATTGCAAATTATTAAAAATGGTGTAAAATACATTGTTGAAGGTGCAAACATGCCAACAACAAATGAAGCTGTAGCTGAATTACAGAAAGCAGGAGTTGTTATTGGTCCTGGTAAAGCTGCAAATGCAGGTGGAGTAGCTACAAGTGCTCTTGAAATGTCACAAAATAGTATGCGTTTAAGTTGGACTGCTGAAGAAGTAGATCTAAAATTACGTGGTATTATGAAAAATATTTATACAAGTTGTGTTCGAGCAAGTAGTAGATATGGTTTCGGATACGATTTAATCGCTGGTGCTAATATTGCCGGGTTTACAAAAGTTGCCGATGCTATGATTGCACAAGGTAAGTATTAATAAGAAACAGCAATCCAAAAGAGGAGTGATTTGATGGGTTATGCATTAAAAGAAACTGAATATCGATATCGTGCATACACAAAGAATGGTATGTGGGAGAAGGGAAACTTAACTACTAATCCCAATATTACGATTCATGAAGGTTCAAATGTTTTCCATTATGGACAAGGTTTATTTGAAGGCTTAAAGGCTTATAAACATAAAGATGGACGTGTATTTATGTTTCGTCCAGAATTAAATTTTATTCGTATGAATGAAGGTTTAGTAAGAATCGTTGCCCCAGAAATTCCAAAAGAAGTATTTTTTGATGGTATTGACAAGGTTGTAAAAGCCAATGTAAATGATATTCCAGAATACGGTACTCAACAATCACTATATATTCGTCCCTTTGTTATTGGACATGGAATGAATTTAGGTGTGAAACCTTCAGATGAATACTTGTTTAGTGTCTTTTGTGCACCAGTAGGTACTTATTTTAAAGGTGGATTAAATGCACTTGAGTTCGTGACAACTGATTATGATCGTGCATCTGCAAATGGAACTGGACAGGTAAAAGTTGCTGGTAATTATGGAGCTAGTTTATATCCTCGTCAAATCGCAAAAGATGCAGGATTTGCAGGAGTTATTTATTTAGATCCACTTACTCACACAAAAATTGATGAAGTAGGAGCTGCAAACTTCTTTGCAGTAACACACGAAAATGTTTTGGTTACGCCAAAATCATCATCAATATTACCAAGCATTACCAAACGTTCGATTTTGTATTTAGCAGAACACTACTTGGGAATGAAAGTGGAAGAAAGAGAATGTTTTATTGATAATATCAGCGAGTTTAAAGAAGCTGGTGCGTGTGGAACAGCAGCTATAATCACACCAATAAAAGCAATTACACACAAAGGTAATCGCTATCAATTTGGAGATGGAAATGTTGGACCAACTATTCATAAACTATATGATCTATTATTAGGTATCTATTACGGAGATATTGAAGCACCTGAAGGATGGTTACGAGAAGTAGTAATTGATTAAATAAAAAGCAGAATTCAATTTATTGAATTCTGCTTTTTTCTACATCAAATTTTTAATTCTACTTGCTAATCCCTTTAGTTTTCTTTTAGGAACGCTACATAAAGCGACACGTAATCCACCATCTACTTCAACTGTGAAAATATTATTTTGTTGAAATTTTAAATTTAAGGCTTCCTTCATATTATTATCCTCTATTTTAATGGTTGTGAAGAAACCTTCAACAAAAGGATACAATTCCAATCCAACTTTATTAGCTTCTGAAATAAAGATATCTGCTCTTTCTTTCAGTAAATCAATATATTGTTGTTTCTCTTTTTTATAAGATGATAAGTATTCTGGATTTTCATTTATTACTCTAAATAATTCCATAATACTATTGTTAACGGTAGACCAAATACTTCTTGCACTATAAATTCCTGCATCTATAAATTTTTGCAACTCATGATTATTCTTTGTAATTGCAATTGCTGCTCCAGCTCTGGCTCCATAAGCTGTAAATGTTTTAGATAATGAAAAAGCAATAACAGCCATTACATTTTCACTTAAGTTTTTATACTTAAGGAAATGTTTTTTCCAAGTTGCGTTTGTTGAGTAATCTACATAAGCGATGTCATTTAAGATAATAACAGGACCTATTTTAGAAA
>JBFFKS010000018.1:0-11753 GCA_041555275.1 Xianfuyuplasma sp.
AATAAAGTAGTACATGACGTACCTTTTGTAGATGATTTAACCGGTCTTAGAAATAATAATGGGTTGTACCATGATTACGGGGATAAACCTTTAGACGGTATGCATTTTATTTACGTTGATATTGATGACTTCAATAAAATGAACATGATATTTGGAGTAGATACCGTTGAAGATATGTTGAAAAGCGTTGCTCAAACATTAATCGATTACTGTGGTAAATCGGATGTTTATCGTTATGGTAATGATCAGTTTGTGTTATTGACACAATCGCATATTATTTGTGAACCATCTGAACTTCAAAGAGTATTAAGACAACCTTTTAAACACCATCATATTCAGTATGTTATTAATGCATCGGTTTGTGTTGCGGATTATGATGATTTTAAGGGTGATTCTTTAAAAGAGATGATGAAATTAATGAGTTTAACAATCGACTTAACAAAAAACATGGGTCGTAATACATTAATATATGCAGATCAAACGCATAAACAGCAATACCTAGAGATTAGGGAAGTTGAAACTCATATTTATGATGCGATGAAAAAGAATCAGTTCTTTCCTAAATTCAGACCTTATGTAGATACATATAATAACGAAATAATTGGTTTTGAAGCTGTTTCAAGATGGAAACTCAATGGGAAAGAATTACGGCCTAGTAGGTTCCTTGAAATCGCCCAATGGACTGGAATAATATATGATATTGAAATGTGTATTTTTGAAAGCAGTTTACGTTTTTATAGACGTTTACTAGATGATAAATCTATCAAGTTATCAAATCGTTTTAAGTGTGGTCTTAATTTTTCTTCGTATACAGTTTTAACTGTGGAGATAAACACAATTATAGAATTATTACATAAGTATGATATTTTAGCACGTGACGTTATTATTGAAGTGAAGGAAACAGATATTCTAGATAAAAATGTTAATCAAAAAATTCAAAATCTATATGAATTAGGATTTTTAATTATCTTGGATGAGTATACAAATAAAAGTTCATCACTTACATATTTAGCAGATTTGAAGGTAGATGCATTAAAACTGTCGGAGACTCTTATAAAGGATATTAATGATAGTGAAGAGTATTCTCAGATGCAACACCTTTATCAATTTTATGTTGAGTTAAGTAAAAAATTTGATATGTCAGTAATTTCACTTGGGATAAGAAATAAAGCAGATCTAAAATTAATTAGAGAAATGGGAGTAGATATAGCACAAGGTTCTTTCTTTAGTGATCCGCTTCCTGAGGAAGATTTTGTGACATTTTTAAAAGCAAACAAGAAGAAGAGATTTAGGATATGATAAGTCTGCTGAGTTCAACAGGATTTTTCGCTAAAATTGGTTACTTCTTTGTTGAAATGTTTTATGACTTTTCACATTTTATAATTCATTCTTGGGAACTGCTATATGAAAATGCTATTTTTGGAGTAGGGGTATTAATTATATTTGGACTTGTAGGAGGAAAGTTAATTTCCCTACTTAAATTTCCAAAGGTTACAGGATATATTTTAATTGGTATTATTATTGGACCAAGCGTATTAAAACTACTTTCTACTGAAATGGTTCATGATATGACCATTATTCGACAAGTGGCAATAGGGTTTATTGGTTATACCATTGGACTTGAATTGCGATTTGCGAAACTAAAGAAAACAGGGAAACAAGTTACAATTATTACATTGGCACAAGCTTTTCTTACTGCTGTATTGGTTTGTTTAGCTGTAGTGTTTACATTAAATTTAATAGGTGTTGAAAACGGAACAACGATTGAAAGTAAAAAGATTATTTGGACATATGGGTTAATCCTTGGAGCGATAGCAACTGCAACAGCTCCTGGACCAATTGTTGCAGTAGTAAAAAACTACCGTACAAAAGGTCCAGTTACAGATGTTTTGCTTCCATTGGTCGCTTTAGATGATGCCATTGGGATAATGTTGTTCGCTGTAATGTTGTCATTGGGAACTTCATTCCTAAGTACTTCAGAGGCGCTCTCTGTGGGGAGTATGTTATGGGAACCATTTAAAGAAATATTCTTATCAATTTCTATTGGTGGTGGACTCGGATTAGGATTAACATATATTGTTAAGAGATTTAATCGCGAAGGTGATGCATTCTTAATGATGGTAATAATTGGTACAGTATTTTTAGGAATTGCAATTGGACAAGCTGTACATGCATCAGCAATTTTATTACCAATGACAATAGGTGTTGTATTAACAAATAAAATTGATCAAAAGTATGAACATAGACTCACAAAAAATACCGATTTATTTGCCGCACCAATACTTCTCGCATTCTTCACAATTGCAGGAGCTGAATTAGATCTTGGCGGATTATTGAAAATTGGTATTGTTGGAGTTGTGTACCTATTAGTTCGTGTTATTGGTAAAGTTGTAGGAGCAAGTGTAAGTGCGAAAGCAGTGAAAGCTCCAAGGACTGTAGTAAAATATTTAGGATTTACTCTAATACCTCAAGCCGGTGTTGCTATTGATATGGCTTTGACAACAAAACAGCGTTTTGATGGCTTAGCATTACCATTTGAAATTACAGATCCAATGTACACATTGATGATACAAATCGGGTTAAATATTATGACAATCATCCTTGCAGCAACAGTAATTTATGAAGTTGTAGGCTTAGTAGTGGTGAAATCAGCGCTTAATAGAGCTGGTGAAATTGATGCTGCTGCGACGGATTGGGAACCTTAAAATGGAAAAGACTTCAGCTGAAGTCTTTTTTTATTTTGTTCTTGATTTTTATAAATTCGAGGAGTATACTTATTCTTGCGATTATATATAAATAGGAAAGAAGATGGACAATATGCAACATTTTTTATTGAGTGCTTCAACAAACATTGGATATGAAGCATTACTAATTTTAGCATTTATCTTGTTATTTGGGCTTTATGCTGGGAGATTCTTTGAAAAGATCAAATTACCACATATAACTGGATACATCATAATGGGTGTAATCATAGGTTTATTTAGCGTAATATTCAGTATCGAAGAGATTGTTGAAAAATTAGAAATAGTATCAGGAGTTGCACTTGGGTTCATTGCTTTTGGTA
Organism: Xianfuyuplasma sp.; assembly: GCA_041555275.1. Classification (GTDB taxonomy): domain Bacteria; phylum Bacillota_I; class Bacilli_A; order Izemoplasmatales; family Izemoplasmataceae; genus Xianfuyuplasma. The sequence goes on from JBFFKS010000018.1 coordinate 3,065, forward strand.
TCGGTTCTGAGTTAGAATTTGGTAAATTAAAGAAAAGTGGTAAGGAAGTAGTAGTTATTACATTCATACAAGCAATAGCTGCCGCACTATTTACACTAGGAGGATTATTAATCTTCGGTGTATCATTACCAATTGCTTTAGTTTTAGGAGCGATTGCAACTGCAACTGCCCCAGCACCAATTATGTTACTAACTCGTAAATATAAATCAAGAGGTGACTTAACAGATACCTTATTACCTTTAGTTGGAATGGACGATGCTGTTGGAATTGTATTATTCGGTGTTTTACTTTCTGTCGCAAACTCAATGAAGGGTACCGCTGAAATAACCGTTATTGAAATGCTCGAAGGACCTGCACTAGAATTACTATTCAGTGCGATAATCGGAGCAGTTGTTGGATTTTTAGCTGCTTTAATGATTAAAAAGATAAGTAGTAAAGATTCTCAAAAAGAAGAAGTATTCTTGGGTGTCGCTGTGTTCGCTGTATTCTTAACTGTTGCCCTAGCAAAAATGGGATTAAATATAGGAGGTTTTGCAGTTCATTTATCTCCAATCTTAACTCCAATGATTATGGGTGTTATATTAACAAACTCACTATCACGTGTTAGAGCACATGATGTTAATGATTCAGTAGAAAGTTTTAGTGCACCAATCTTGGTTGCATTCTTCACCTTAGCTGGTGCAGAACTTGTAATGGCTTTTGGTGGATTGGCTGAAAGTGGTGCAGACGTTGACTACGGAATGATTGCTGTAATTACTACAGTTTACATATTATTTAGAATAATTGGTAAGTTATTAGGTTCATACGCTGGTGCTAAGGTTATGAATTCACATCGAAATGTTAGAAAATATCTTGGTATCTGTTTATTACCTCAAGCTGGAGTTGCTTTAGGGATGGCTTATCAAGCGAAAACAGACTTTGGAGATGAAGGTACTATTATACTTGTTGTTGTTTTAATCGCAACACTTGTATATGAATTATTCGGACCTATTGGTGTTAAATATTCGTTAGAAAAATCAGGAGAAATTAGAGATTACTAAAAAATAAAAATCAGTTCAACTTGAACTGATTTTTTTTATTAATATATCTAAGAAAACTTCCACTCTAGGAACGTTGAGTATGTCGTATGAGAGGGAGTAATCATTTTAAATCTTCTAAAACTTGTTCGGCATGGCCATCTGCTTTAACTTTACGATATTCCTTTATAATGGTTCCGTCTTCATCTAGGACAAACGTACTTCTTTCAATCCCCATATACTTTTTACCATACATGCTTTTTTCTTTTAAAACATCAAATGCTTTAACAAGCTCTTCATTTTGATCACTAAGAAGTAGTAAATCCAATTCTTGTTTTGAAATGAAGTTTTTATGCGATTTTACACTATCACGGGAAACACCGATAATTGTATAACCCAATTTACTAAAATCTTTTTTTAGACTAGTAAATGTTTTAGATTCTAAAGTGCATCCTGATGTATTGTCCTTTGGGTAAAAATATAATACTATTTTCTTTCCCTTAAAGTCGTTTATAGAATATTCATGATCGTCACTTGCGAGTAATTTTATATCTAAATAACTCATATTTGTTCCTCTCTTTTCTCTTTTCTTGTTTTTGGAACTGGATCATATCCACCTTTACTAAGAGGATTACATCTCAAAATACGCCAAACACTTAATATACTAGCATAGAAAAAATTATGCTTCTGAAAAGCTTCTCTTGAATAGGTGCTACAAGATGGACTATATCTGCAAGTTGCATTCGTATTTTCAGTATTTTTCTTGTAGCCATCAATTAATTTAATTATTAACTTGTTCATAAGCATACCTCCTATAATTATTGTACCAAATAGACGGTTTTTCCACAAGAAAAGTGATTATTAATAGACATTGATAATTGTTTAATATATAATGGCTTTGTGGTGATAAAATGGTAGAAAAAATGAATATTGAAATGTTTTACGATTATTTTGATGAGATCGCAAATTTTCTATATCATAATTATCAAAAATCATATATTGAAGGAATGAATGAAGCCTTTAATTACTTACTCGATGATGATTTTGAGGGTGATTATGAAAGCGAAGATATATCTTTTATGAAAGAACTAAAAGATAAGATTATTGGCATTAGTTTTAATCCAGAAGAAGTTAGAAAAAGTGTCCAATTAGGGTTACTTAAAGGATATAAACACTCTTTTAGTTCAAATGCCTTAATGACTCCAGATACAATCGGTATATTTATTGGTTATTTGGTAAAGAAACTATATCCAAAAATGGATATTTTATCTGTGCTTGATCCTCTAGTAGGAACAGGTAATTTAGTATATAGTACACTAAACCATCTTGAACTGAATGCGAAAGTATACGGGATAGATGAAGATCTTTTAAAATGTAATATTGCACGAAATCTTGGTGATTTAATGGATTTTGAGAATGAAATGTTTTATCAAGATACACTTTCTTACTATGATACAGGATTTGATTTGATTTTAACAGACATGCCAACTGAAAATGCAGATGATGATTATTTCCCATTTAAGGTCATCAATCATCATCTTGATAATTTAAAAGATGGTGGGTATATGATTAGTATTATTGAAAATGATTTTTTTGAGAAAAAAGGTAATGATATATTTAAACAGGAAATTGACAAAAAAGGTTATATCTTTGGACTTATTAGGTTAAGTGAATCATTATTCAAAGCATCACCTAAAAGTATCTTGATTATTCGCAAAAAAGGGAAAAATATTTTACCCCATAAAGACTTTTTATTAGTTGATTTACCTAGTTTCAACGATTTAGAGCATTTTAATAAAACAATATCCCAAATTGACAATTGGTTTAAGATAAGAGAGGAATAAAACAAATGAAAATAATCGCAGTAAATGCAGGAAGCTCATCATTGAAGTTTCAATTACTAGAAATGCCAACAGAAAAACTATTAGCAAGTGGTGTGGTAGAAAGAATCGGAATAAATGATTCAATCTTTACGATTAAATATGGAGATAAAAGTGATAAGACTATAGTGGATATACCAAAACATAAGGTAGCTGTCTATATGTTACTTGAAAAACTTGTGAATTTAGGGATTGTGTCAAGCCTAGATGAAATTGAAGGTGTAGGACACCGTGTTGTTCATGGGGGAGAATTATTTAAAGATTCTGTTCTTATTTCTGATATCGTCATCGCAGCAATTGAAAATGTTAGTGATTTAGCTCCGCTTCATAACCCTGCAAATCTTACAGGGATTCGTGCATTTAAAAGCGCGTTGCCAGATGTACCTGCAGTTGCAGTATTCGATACCGCATTTCATCAAACAATGGAACCAGTAGAATATATGTATAGTGTTCCATATTCATGGTATAAAAAATATAAAGTACGTAAATATGGGTTCCACGGAACGAGTCACAAATATGTAAGCATACGTGCGGCAGAAATGTTGGGAAAATCTCAAGAGGACTCAAAAATTATTATTTGTCATATTGGTAACGGAGCAAGTTTGTGTGCTGTTAAAAATGGAAAAAGTGTTGATACATCTATGGGATTCACACCTTTATCAGGAATCGCAATGGGTACTCGTAGTGGGGATATTGATCCAGCAATCGTACAATATATATCACAAAAAGAAAATAAATCACTAGATGAAGTAATAGATGATTTAAATAAAAAATCAGGATACCTTGGGTTAAGTGAATTATCAAGTGATTCAAGAGATTTATGGGAAGCAGTAGAACGTGGAGATAAAAAATCGATTTTGGCTGTTGAAAAACAAGCTAAAATGATTGCTGATTATATTGGTGCTTATTTCCTAACACTAGGTGGCTGTGATGCCATTTGTTTCACAGCGGGAATCGGTGAGAATGCAGGAGAAACAAGAAGAATTATTGTTGAACGTCTTGGAGCTCTTGGGGTTAAACTTGATTACGAGAAAAATCTAACGCGAGGGACAGAATCAGTAATTTCAACACCAGATTCAAAAATTAAACTATTATTAATTCCTACAAATGAAGAAGTAATGATAGCTAGAGACACCATGAGTTTAGTAAATAAATAAAAATAAAATTTAATGAGAAAAAGACAATAATCGTCGGTATCATATATGCAAAAGGAGTGATACGATGAAAAAAATTGTCTTTTTATTTTGCTTACTATTATTTACCTCCACTCAAACAAGTATTCATGCATTTGATAGTACTCATGATTTTGCAGGTTTTTCTGTGGAACTAGACTATTATCGAGATGGGAATACAAAAGGGTATCATATTACCAAAAAAGGTGTAGAACCTTTCCGTATAACAATTCAATACCCAGATTCATCATTAATAATAAATGATGTTGTGTTGTTGGATAATTATCTTGTGTATTATGGCTCAATCCATATCAATGGGAATGATACATATTATGATGCTTATTACCTAGTTACTGATTTAAATGGGAATATTATTAGTGAGTATAATCAAGATTTTGGAGACCTAGAAGAAATTATTAATGTCTTTGAGATTGATGGTATCTTTGTAATCCATGTTGAGGAAAGAAATGATCCTATTGGTGATCAATTTGAATTCACAAGAAATATCTTTATAGGATTTGACGAAACCTATACGAATGTTTATCAAACTGAAATCTATCTCGAAATTTTCAATTATAAAGTCACTGAAAACTATTATTTATACAGTCATGACAATACAAATAACTTTGAAGGTGGACTCAGAAATGATCTTACAATTATTAGTTATGACGACATCCCAGTGATTACATCAAATGCAAAATATAATGAAATATTCTTTCTGGATTTCATTAACGAAGGAATATTAAATGGAGAACGAATATTTAATGGGCATCTAATTGATTATCCAGGTAATTATACTTTTGACTATAATAATTCAACTTTTGATTTTGTTGTCACATCTACCATTACTGGTGTAGAAAATAATAGTGTCTATTCTGAACCAGTCTATCCTTTCATATCTCGCGGTCTAGCAACTCTTAATAATGATATATTCCTCTCTGGAGAAGATGTATCTTTACCAGGATATTATAATCTAGAAGTGATTGGAGAAAATGGATACCAAGAATCAATTTCTTTTACAATTACTTCAAATCTAGAAGGAATTCTTAATAATCACTCCTATTCTGAAGAAGTAGAATTAACATTTAATGGTGAAGGATACTTGAACAATCAACATATAGATTCACCATTCATAGTATCTGAAGAGGGAGAGTATCAATTTAAGATAACTGGTGAAAACAATTATATGGAATCATACTTCTTTTCCATAACTGAACCAAAAAGAGACACCTCGATGATTAGTTTTATCCAAAAATATGATATTATCATCCTTTCTATCGTTGCGGTAAGTGGCATGATTATCCTAAAGAAAAAGTAGTAACTATACTTTTTCTTTTCACTTAAAGTTTGGATTATATGTTATAATTCTTTTAGGTGGTGATAGAATGAATTTTACGCATCTTTACATTGAAACAAATTACTCGATGAACGGTTCTAACATCAAAATTGAAGACCTTGTAAATAAAGCTGTAGTGAATAACTACAGTTCTTTAGCTATAACAGATAATCGTATGTATGGCGTGATTAAATTTTATAAAGAATGCCATAAAAATAATATCAAACCCATAATAGGACTTAGTGTTTTTATTGAAGGAATAAAAGAGGATTACAAATCAAAAGTACTTCTATATGCCAAAAATAATGAAGGATATAAGAATCTTCTTGAATTATCTAGTTTTTATGCTTTAAATGGTGTAATCACTCTGTCAGAACTAAAAGCATATAACAATGGTATTATCACAGTTATCATCACGGATGAAAGTGAACTTATCACATATTATAAAAACAATCAAATAAATGAATTAAACGAATTTAAAGAAATGTGTGAAAATACATTCAAAGAGTATTACATCAATATCTCTGCGAATGATGATTTCAATACTGATTTCCACAAAGAATACAACTTCATTTTAGTTCCGAAAGTATCCTTCTTTAATGAAGATGACTTTATTATTTATAGTACACTTAAAAAAATATTTAATTTAGAGGCATCTGATTTTCTAGGAAAAAATGGTGACAATCACTTCTTAACAAAAGAAGAAGTTAAAGCTAAATATCCTGCATACATAAAAGAACTAGAAAAAACGGATTTAATAATGAAATCCTGTGATGTTACAATCGATTTTGACACAATACACTTGCCAAAATATAAACTGAAAAATAATGTGTCTTCTAAGGATTATTTACATGCATTGGCTGTTAAGGGTTTAGAAAAACGTCTTAAGGGACAAAATGTAAATAAAAAAGAATATATAGATCGATTAAGATATGAACTTAAAGTAATTGATGATATGGGGTACAACGACTATTTCTTAATCGTTTGGGACTTTGTTAAATATGCGAAAAAGAATAAATACTTAGTTGGTCCAGGGAGAGGTAGTGCTGCGGCTAGTTTGGTTTCATATTGCTTAGGTATAACGGCGGTGGACTCCATTAAATATGATCTTGTATTCGAAAGATTTTTAAATCCAGAAAGAATAACGTTACCAGATATTGATATGGATTTACCAGATGATAAAAGAGACGAAATCATAAAATATGTTAGAGATTTATATGGTATTAATAAAGTTGCTAGTATTTGTACATTTGGAACATTTCAATCCAAATCAGCAATCCGAGATACAGCACGTGTATTAGAAGTAGATGGCGTGATTATAAATCAAATTATGAAAGAAACCGATCGTTCCTCAACAATCAAAGAAATGATTGAAAACTCACCTGTGATACAAAACATAATGAATCAAAACAACCAAGCCAAAAATTTATTAGAAATCGCTGCCCAAATTGAAGGATTACATCGACATGTGTCAACCCATGCAGCTGGGATTTTGGTTACAGAAGGTAATCTTGTGGAAAACACACCAGTTCAATCTGGGTTGTTGAATATGATGCAGACACAGTATGAAGGAAAAGATCTTGAGGATCTAGGACTTTTAAAGATTGATTTTCTTGGATTAAGAAACCTTACGAGTATAGACAAAATAGTAACAATGATTAATGAGAAAGAGAATTTAAATCTTGATACATATAAGATCCCTTTGGACGATAAAAAAACATTTGATCTTCTAAAAAGAGTTGAAACAACAGGAATTTTCCAATTAGAGAGCCAAGGAATGAGAAGTTTAATAGGACAAATGCAGATAGACAACTTCGAGGATATCGTTACCATCCTGGCATTGTTTAGACCAGGTCCAATGGAAAATATACCTTCCTATATTAGACGACGTTTTGGAAAAGAAAAAGTTACTTACCCACATAAAATATTGGAGGAAATATTAAAACCTACTAACGGAATTATTATTTACCAAGAGCAAATTATTAAAATAGCAAGTAATTTTGCTGGTTATAGTTTAGGAGAAGCTGATTTGCTTCGTCGTGCTGTAAGTAAAAAACAAGGAGATATCCTTGAAAAGGAACGTAATAATTTTGTTTCTAAAGCAACACAAAGAAATCACGATGAAAAGACGAGTAACATCATCTATGACTATATTGTTAAGTTCGCGAATTATGGATTTAACAGGGCGCATAGTGTAGCTTATGCAGTTGTATCATATTGGATGGCCTATCTTAAAGCAAACTATCCAAAATACTTTATAAGTGTTTTAACAAGTAGTGTAATTGGTAGCGAATCACAAATGAGAAACTACATCTTTGAATCAAATAAACTAGGTGTTAAAGTTCTACGTCCAAGTGTAAATAAATCTACCGCATACTTTAATCCTGAAGGAGAAGACTTACGCTATCCACTTCTAGGAATAAAGAACTTAGGAAGAAACACAGTTAAATCATTACTGGATGAAAGAGCGAATGGAGATTTTGAAAGTTACTTTGATTTTATTACAAGAACAAACTCCTTCCTAAATAAAAGAGTACTGGAATCTCTAATCAACGCAGGTGCTTTAGATGATTTCAATTATTCAAAACGAACCATGATTGAAAATCTAGAGGAAGTCATTAGCTTTTCACAATATGGAAGTTTTATTGGTAAAGATCAATTTGTACTTGAAAATGTTGCCGAATATGAATATAGTGACCTAGAAGAACGTGAAAAACAAGTTCTTGGATTTAATTTATTCATGAATCCTTTAATCGAGTTCACAGACTATATAAATAAACACAAATTAAAGAAACCCTCAAATGTTATTGAAGAGGATATAGGAAAAGAAACACGTGTAATTGGCGTTTTATCGTATATCAAAAAAATTAAAACAAAAAATGGAAAAGAGATGGCTTTTATTACTATCCAAGACGAGTACACAAAACTTAATGCCGTTTTATTCACAAGTATTTACCTAGAGAACAAAGATAATTTATTTAAGAATAAAGTATACCTTTTTAAAGGTAGACCAGAAATAAGGAATAATGAAATTCAATTGATAGCAGATAATATTCATTTAATGGAAAGATAAAACGTATTCATTGAATTAAATTATATTAAAAAACTTGTTTATGGTATAATCATTTTGGTGGTGGTATTATGAAAAAAATTGCAGTTATGACATCTGGAGGAGATGCTCCAGGAATGAACGCTGCTATAAGAGCTGTTGTACGAAGTGGACTACACTATGGACTCGAGGTGTATGGTGTTAACTATGGGTACAAAGGACTATGTGAAGGGAAT